>DASYTZ010000158.1:0-18204 GCA_036001745.1 Pyrinomonadaceae bacterium | reverse complement strand
CACAGAAACCCCTTGCGCGCGAGCCAATTCAACTAACTGCGATAAGCGCGCATCCTTCGTTCCGGTTGCGATGATGATTTCCTGAATCGGACGACGTCTCGCACGCAAGGCTTCGAGGACCGGATTCACACCAAAGATTTCCGTCGTGCGTGCGCGCTCGCTTTTGTGTTTTTTCATGCTTGTGCAATTACGACATGCGAAGGTAGGCAAGCAAACGCGAATAGCGCGCGAACTGGAGTTCGTTGTCGGTGATCGTCGCCGATGAATCGAAACCCCCGAAGGCTGTCCGTCGTTTTTCCTTCGTGCCGGGGCGTTGTTCGTCCGGCCAAACGTTGTTGAGTGCTCCGCGCAAACACAGGTAAGAATCGTCGCACACGGCATTGGTCGCGCGCTGGCGCAGCAAGTCGATTAGGGTGTTGAAGTTCGCAAACACCGTCAATGTTTTGTCCTCACCGAGGCATGAGAAGTCAAAGCTGCCGGCGCGAATCCGCCAACCGATCGCGTCATCGCGCAAGTAAAGATCGAGAACGGCCTCATCGGTTAACATCTCTCGTTTGTCGATTACGCGTTTGCTTCGATTACGCTTCTGATCAATCTCGCTCGTTGCGAAATACAAACGTCCAACCACGATCAGAGCGATGTCCGTCGATTGTGCGATGATTCGTTCACCGCCGTGCCGGTCGTTTCCGACAACAGAATCATTCTGAATTTCCAGCGCGCCGATCTCTTTCGGCGCGACCTGTACGGCGAGTTGCTCGTCCGAAATAATAATGGTTGTAAGCCCGCGCTCGCGGAGCTTCTCAGACACGATTTGCGCTTGAGGTTCTGAATTCGCAGCAAACAGTGCAGCGCCAATCATATGCGATACCAGCGAACTCAGTTCCCGAGGCGGTATATTCAAAAATTCAGCGATTTCACTCAACGCCTTGTCGTCGGGTTGTTCGGCGGCCGACAACGCGACAATGTGAAATGTATTCTCGGAAGTCGTTTCCGGTTGAGGAGCCGGCGCGGACTGAAGTGCATTCTGCTCAGTGACTTCGAACGCTGCTCCGCAATACAAACAAGTCGCGCGGGTCGGTGGATTGGTTCTTGAACACCCACTGCACTTCACGAGTTCCGATGCCGCAAATGCGCGCAGCTTCGTCGCTTCAGTCGCGGTCGTGACGGGCGGTTCGTCGGTCGTCGCCAAGGGAATCCTCGCCGTGATTATACACGCTGACGCTCAACCTTTAGCTCACTTGACCACGGGCACTCCGCGGCGGCATCCTAGACATGATTTCAAAACACTAACGGAGATTACTAACGTGAACCACTTTGATTCGTCGAACAACATATCTTTGCAGTTCGGCCATCGCGGAAAAGTGGCAATCTTTATTGACGGAAATAATTTGTTTCACGCGGCGCGCTTCCACAACATCGATATCGATTACAACAAATTGCTGCGTTTGCTACTGGGCGATGGCCGTTTGTTTCGGGCTTTCTTTTACACCGGTGTAGACGCGGGCGCGGAACGTCAACAAGGGTTTTTACTTTGGATGCGACGCAACGGTTTTCGCGTCGTACAGAAAGAGCTGAAGACTTTCTACGACGGCTCGCGCAAAGCAAACCTGGACGTCGAGATTGCCGTTGACATGCTTTCCCTGGCGGGCCGCTACGACACTGCGGTGCTGGTTTCCGGCGACGAGGATTTCGTCTATGCCGTCAACGCGGTGGCTTACAAAGGCTGTCGCGTCGAGATTGCCGGCTTCCGATCCAACACCGCGCCGAAGCTGATCGATGTCGCTGATTGCTTCATCGACTTAGGAGAAATCGCCGACAGAGTCCGCAAGGATTTTGTATCGGCAAAATCCGAAGACCGCGAGATTCATTACTCGCAACAGCCACCGCCGCCAGCGCCGTTCATCGAATCACCGACAATCGAGTCGCCGTGCGCGCCCGTCGAGACCGATGTCTTTCATCCACCAATCGGATCGATTATCGAATCCTCGGAAGGCGAAACGCTGGATCAGTTCGTGTCCGGCGCTGATTTCGTGCGGGTGACTGACGAGCAGTGAATTTGAAGATCGCGGTCACAAATTACGAACCGGTCGCAAAGCGCGACCGGTTTGAATGGCACCCTCAGTCAATATTTTGACCACGCTTCAAGGTCGCAAATTGCCACCTCCAGTTTGCGTCCGTAGCGGTCACAGTTTGTGACCGGTTTGTTATCGCAGTTTGAGATATCAAATCCTGCCATTCCTCGGTGCTCCAGCGTTGTCTCAGTGTCTATCAGGCCCACTACACCGAACAACCATTGTCAAGCAGTGATGCCTTTAGCAAGCAGGTTGCCGTCAACGATAAGAACTGGTGTTGACATGTGGTTAGCTTAGATATATAAGGCGCCTGTTAACTCTGGTCGAACCCTCGCAGGCTACAATCGACCCAAAGCCTAAACCCTGCAACCAGTTAGCAACTGGCTCAAAAAGGAGACGCGAGAAGTGCGGCGCACAACTCCCTTGGTCCTAGGTTCTTCTTTAAATAAATATTCAGGTTCGCTGCTTGCGAATAGACCGGGCACCGCGGATGCCTTGGATCTGGTTGGGCTTACGCCACTAATGCAACTCAACAGCGGGCGCACTGACGTAGCCATCGGTCTAATCGATGGGCCGGTTGCTAGGAACCACTCGGATCTTATCAGTTCAAATATCCGTGAGATTCCCGGAAGGCTCGCTGCTACGTGCGCGCGAGCGAATAGCGTGGCCTGCATGCATGGAACTTTTGTAGCGGGCATCCTCTGCGCAAAGAGAGGTTCGGCTGCCCCAGCTATCTGTCCGAAGTGCACTTTGCTCGTAAGGCCAATTTTCGCCGAGGGAAGTTCGGTGAATGGTCACATGCCGAGTGCAACGCCTGAAGAGCTTGCAACAGCAATCATAGACTGCATTGAGGCCGGAGCTTACATCATTAACTTGAGCGCCGCGCTCGCGCAACCGTCTTCCAAGGGCGAGCGCAAGTTACAGGAAGCTCTTGACTATTCCGCAAGGCGCGGCGTTATCGTCGTCGCTGCTGCCGGCAATCAGGGAACTGTCGGCAGTTCCGCCATTACGCGTCATCCGTGGGTGCTTCCAGTTATCGCGTGTGATCTCCGAGGCATGCCGATTGATTATTCCAATCTCGGAAACTCGATCGGGCGCAGGGGACTGAGCGCGCCTGGAGATGGTGTCAGGAGTCTCGGCACGAATGGCGAAGCGCCAACTGTTGGCGGGACAAGCGCGGCAGCGCCGTTCGTGACGGGAGCCATAGCGTTGTTGAAATCCATATTTCCAAATGCCACAGCGGCTGAGTTGAAAATCGCTATAACACGAGCACATGTGCTGGGTCGATCCACGGTTGTGCCCCCTTTGTTGGACGCATGGGCGGCATATCAAGGTATGGCAACAACTCGTGCACTCAAGCGAGTCTCATGAAAAAGGAAAAGGCAAAGAACGAGACTCTGGATAAGCGTGAACGCGCACCTTACCGAGTGCGTCTTCCTGGTTTCATAAACGACAAGGAGGTTGGACTCGGTGACGTTATCAAACGTGCTACCTATGCGTTCGGAATCAAGCCCTGCGGCGGTTGCGAGCGGCGCGCAGCGGCGCTCAACCGGTGGATGGTTTTTGATGGTAGGCGTTAGAACTTTGAAACAATTTAGCTATCTCAAAAGGAGAACAATGTCATGGAGCAAACGGAATTGAACGAGCAATCGACAAATCAGGTAGATGCTGTGAACGCAGCCCAGCCAATTGCGCCACCTGTCAACAGTAATAGCGGAACGGCGCTTCGCCCGCCAGTGAGTCCCGCGATGTGTCCTAGCTGCGGAGCCGCGCCAGATTACAGTCCGAACGGATCGGCCGCACCGTCTTACGTGTTTGCTATCGGTAGAGTGGAGATGCGCTTTCCGACCCTGAGCGTCGAAAAGGAATTTGCGCAGGCGACCGGACGCGCCAACACTAAAGACCTCCCAGACCGGGCCGCGGCCCACGCGGTTCTATCTGAACGCTCGAATCGCTACATTGCACGACAGATCTGCTGGGTATTTTCCATCGAGGGTTTGGAGACTTACATTCTCGTACCGCGTGACCCGGCGGACTACGACCAACTGCTGGAGGCTGTACGTCCGTACCCAAGTCCTCTCGATCTGGATGTTGTCGTCGGCGTGCGCGGGCCGATTGCCCCACCGGAAATGTGCAATGGTCTGATGGTGCCGATTGTTATTTTCGATCAGATCTATTCGTTTGATCGTGATGCGCTCATCAAGGCCATCCCGAGACCGGAAAAAACTACAGCTAAGGAATTCGGCCCGGCGGCGGAGGAGCTATTCGATCGAATCATGCTGGCGGCTGACAATGCGGGGTGCACGGATGATCATCGCGCCCTGAACTATTGCGCTGTGCGCTATCCGGCTATCTACGCGACGGCTGCCGAAGCTTTCGGTCGCAACTCGTCGTTGACCGCGGTGGACGTTCAAACGTCGCCGTTGAGCAGCACGCGCAGCGTCGTGGATGTGATCTTCTCGTTCACCAACCGCAACACGGATGTGGTCGAGAAATTCTTTACGCGCGTTGACGTGACCGAGGAGTTTCCGTTTCTGGTCACCAAGATGTCGCCTTATTTTGATCGTTGAACCGAAATGATTAGGAGGTGGCTGAAATGAACCTGCCAGGGTTTAATGCGGAATGGTCGCTCGGCCCGAGCACGGGCGGCTACCGTGGGAAGAATGTTTTCAGGGGCTCGGGTACGACTGAAATGGCTCGGAGGACAGTGCTACCAGCAGAAGCAAGACAACAATCGTGCTCGACGAAGTACAGCGCCTACATCTCGCACTGGTTTCCGGTGACCGTGTGTAGACCAATTAACGCGTCGCGTGCCGCAGAGTCTTTCAAGTCCCGCGCGCCCCGGATGACCAGATTCGTCCCGCAAGATTGTCACGTCATAAATCTTCCTTTTATCGCCGATGTCACTACTATGAAGTCGTGTGAAGATACGATCCCCGACTCATCCGTGATGGAGGTCTCCGGCCATCCCGAACTGACCATTCATTGGACTGGCCGCATCGAGGACATCCCGAAACCGTACAACCCGAATTGGTTCACGTTCATGGGAGAGTCCTGTCATTGTTGCGCGCCGTTAACCGAATGTCCGGATGGCAGGTGCTTACCAAAAGGAGTTAGTTGCGATCTACACCCGGTCTGAGATAGCTGTAAACAAAATGACACGCCGGGATTTACCGCGGAGGCGTTGCTTTAAACGTCGGGCCGCCACTTCCGCACGATGGCAGGAACTTTCATGAAGATGTCGCTGTACCTCAACCGATGAGCTTTGAAAAAGAAGAGGAGTTAATTTGAAATGAACATACCAGGATTTAGCGCTGAAGACTCGCTCTACAGGACGAGCGGGCATTACCGGTCTAATACGAATAGCCATGGCATCAATTTAACCACACAGACGATCAGCACGATCCACCTGGCCGCGGCAATGGTGGGGGAAGAGGTGATCGTAATTGAAGGGGAAGCACCACAAGCACCATGGGGACTCCCATGGGGATGGGGACCAGGGGGTTGGAGCGGAGGTGGTGGCGGCGAGGGCATCCCGAGCGGCCCAAACGGCGGAGGCGGTGGTGGCGGCGGCGGACCTGTTCCGAAACCACCGAAACCACCGAAGCCACCAAAACCCCGGTCGTCGTGCGGCTACCCGCCTCTTCAATGCAGCGGGCCGGCGTCAATTCGAGGCATCTATCCCGGCTGCGACGTGACGTGCGGTGAAGGCGAGACATCGCTGTGCTTACCAGGGGACTGCTTCTTTCGTCGCGGGCCGATCTGCACGTGCCAGGGGCCGCCCTACATGCCGGAGTAATCTGGTAAGCCTTTAGGCGACCCTCTGGATCATGTGCTTAGCGCATTCTGGAGGCTATTACCACTAAACGTAAACAACCAAAAGGAGACATGAAATGAGCAGCGCGAATATGCCCGGATTTACCGCGCAGGCGACGCTCTACAAAACGAATCGGTGCTATCAGGTCGCCGCAGTCTCAGGTGCTGGTGCTGCTCGTCAAATATCTCCCGCCGTTCTGAAAGGCACATTTTGTACTGTTCGAGATCGCAATTGTGCCAGCGGGTTCAGCAAGATTAGTTGTACTGGATTTGACCCCGACTCTTGCACCGAGACAGGAGAATGTTGCACGCCGCCACCAGTTGGAGGCGGAGGACAATCACTTAACTGCGGAAATCACTCTTGTGCACCCGGACATCCATGCTGTGGCTCGGGCTGCTGCCCCGCAGGCACGCACTGCTGTGATAATGTGGGTTGTTGCCCGAATGGTTATAGGTGTAGAAACATACTTGGTCATCGCTTCTGTAGCCCGATTTGATTATTCATCGGTTGGATTAAGGAATCGCGCCTAATTCAACTATTGTCACTACTCAATTAAATTACCAGGAGGTCACGAAATGAACATGCCAGGGTTTGCCGCCGAATCGTCGCTCTATCAAACTAAATATCGCTCTTTTGTGGCCGAGCATTCGAATGAGCGAGGGCGACCGGATGCAATTATTCCGCAGCGGCCAAGGGTTCTGGATTGTACCTGCACGGCTGATTGGAGCATTTGCTGCTGCCGCGACGCGAATGGGAAGTGGAAATGTTTTGCCAACGCCTCTGCCTGAACAAATATCACGTAATCTGGATTAGGAGGAAAACCAAATGAAGCTGCCAGGATTTAGCGCTGAAGCATCGCTCAACCGCACGATAGAGGGATATGTTTTTCGCACGTCGACAGCTGAAATGCGCCGTCCCGGTCCCGGCGTGATTGCCGCTTTCAAAAGGCAGGCCATCGCCGGCTGCGGCCCGTGCATGGAACTCAAATGGCCAAATGGAACCGGCACCGGAGCGTGCATGCAGGATTGCTGCGACCTTTCGGGAAACTGCAAGTTTCAGGCGTGTACTTGCGGAGGTTCCAGCGTGGCGTTCGGTGGCGGAAACTTCGCGTTGAGCCGCTTCTGAGGTCATCACCGCTCATCAATTGGCACGTAAGGCACGTCGCGCGGGCCGATGTATTCCGCGCGCGGGCGAATCAACTTGTTGTCCGCGTACTGTTCGAGGATGTGCGCGGTCCAACCACTGATGCGGCTTACCGCGAAGATCGGCGTGTAGAGGTCCAGCGGAATTCCCATCATGTAGTACGTCGAAGCTGAGTAGGCATCGACATTCGGCAGCAATCCCTTCTCACGCTTCATTATTTCTTCCAGTTTCGCGGTGATCTCGTACCACTTGGTGTTGCCTTTGCGCTGGCCCATCTCTTTTGAGAAGCGACGAAGGTGTGTGGCGCGTGGATCTTCGGTCTTATAAACGGCGTGGCCGAAGCCCATGATTTTCTTCTTCTTCGAAAGAGCGTCTTTAACGTAACCTTCAACTTTGTCCACGTCATCAATCTCGAGCAGGATTTTCATGATCGCCGTGTTCGCGCCCCCGTGCAGCGGGCCTGACAACGCACCGAGCGCGGCGGTGACTGCGCTGTACATGTCAGCCAAAGTTCCGGCAACCACCCGCGCTGTGAACGTCGAAGCATTCAGTTCATGATCCGCCTGGAGAATCAAAGCCACGTCCAACACGCGCGCGTCGAATTCGTCCGGCATTTCGCCCTTGAGCATGTAGAGGAAATTCGTTGCGATGTTGAGCTCGGGTTTGGGTTGAATGATTTCCAGATCGTTGCGCGCTCGATCTATAGCTGCGACGATGGTGGGAAACCGCGCTGTCAGACGGGTCGCGACTCGGATGCTGGCTTCGCGGGAAAGGTCGCGCTTCTCTTCATCAAACAATGCGAGGGCTGAAATTACCGTGCGCAGCATGTCCATCGGGTCTGCGCCCTTCGGCGCTCGTGCGCACATGCCCTTGATCAATTCGATTCCTTCCCACGGCAATTCGTAGGACGCGGAAAGATTCTTTTTCAGCTCATCCAGTTCCGCACGTTTGGGCAAGCGTCCATTCCAAAGCAGGAACACTACTTCTTCGAAAGTAGATTTCGTCGCCAGGTCATGAATGTTCACTCCCTGATAGATCAGCTCGCCTTTTTCGCCGTTAACGTCGCCGACGGATGACGCGGCCGCGACCACGCCGCGCAGTCCCGTGGCTACTGCGCTGGCTGCGCCACCCTGCTTCGGTTTGTCCATTATTTTCGTCCTTTAGAGTTTGGATTAAAGTCGAAGATATCAGAGCAGTTGGGGAGTGACAAGCGAGCAGCCGAACGGCGATTTCACGTCGAACCGGCCCTAATTTCAGTGAGTGCGGCCGAAACTAAAAGCACCTTTTGTCGCGGCTGAACATTCAAAATTTTTGCGGCCGAGCCGTTGCGCGCGCAAATCTCGACGAAGCCCGCGCTTCCGATGAAGCTGAACAATTCGTGGGGCTTTGCATCGGCAAAGAACTCGCGAACCGAGCTAATTTCTCTGCCCTCCAACATAATTCGCCACGACGTTGGGGCGTCGCGTGACTCAAGCGTTTCTCGCGTGAAGTTTGTCACGCAGTTGCCGAAGTGATCGATGTGGATGATGCGGCCTTCGATTGTGTTTTCGCTTATCGCCGCAGGTTCGAGCGGCTCCAGACGCACAATGTCGCGTAAGGGTTCTCCGAACTCGCGCGATCGGTGACCCTTGGACAAAGCGGCGGCAACGGGCGCGAAGATGTCCCGACCGTGAAATGTCTTGCTGACCGGATGATGAAAGAACGTCCGATTAGTAACGTGGACGGCAGTCCAAACATTCTCGCGCTCACAAATCCAACTGAACAATCCGTTGTCTGGGCCAACGAAGAATTGATTGGCGCTTTCGATCAATAGCGCGCGCCGATCTGAACCCACACCGGGATCGACGATGGCAACATGGATCGTTCCCTCAGGAAAATCCTTGTAGCAACTCAACAGATTGAAAGCTGCCGCATGAATATCCTGCGGCGGAATCTCGTGCGTGATATCGACGATGCTTGCGTTTGGATTGATCGAGAGGATTACTCCCTTCATCGCGCCGACGAAATAATCCTGCGCGCCGAAGTCGGTTAGGAGAGTAATGACTGATTGTCGATTGCCGATTGCCAATTTGTGATTGATAAATTTGCGGTAGCAATGGAACCGATCAGCGTCTCACACAATACCTACGCTGGTCACAAAATCGGCAATCGGCATTTGGCAATTGGCAATGTAGCTATTGGATTTCCGCGTTCCCCGCAGTGCGAATGCGCAGTTGTTGACCCTGATAGAGATAAATGTCTTTGCCGCGTTCGCGCAGGACTCCGGCAGTGCCAACGCCGGCGCCGATCGTCGCGCCGACCGCTGCGCCAGTGCCGCCGCCGAAAATCGCGCCGATGATTGCGCCCACGCCGGTAGCCGCACCGACTTTTGCGACGTCGCCTTTAGTTGAATCTTTACCCTGCACTCCACCTTCGGGATCGACTTTGCCGACACCCTGACTGGTTCCGGTTTGCAATACTTCGATCACTTGCGCGCTCATTTTTGCCGAGCGGCCATCAACCAATCGGATTTCGTCGAATGACAATTGCAACTCCGCAGTTCCTTTCACTTTTCCCGGCCGTTTCACCCGAGTGACCCGTCCTTCGATCATCGCGCCTTCGTATTCCTTCGGCTCGAGAACTTTCGCCTGAAACTGATCGCCGTTTTGCGAGGCATCGGTTGAAAGATTAGATCCCAGCTCGACTCGCATGACTGTATCCGGAGGAATCACAAACAGGTTCGCGGTGTTCGTCGTTCTATCGTCCGGTCGATTGGCATTCGTCAGCGTCGGTGCTTGCGAATCCTCGTTCTGTTCTCGCACTTTCAGATCGTCCGGGATCGTCGAGTCAAAATTCTTTCGGTCGTAGCCGTCGTTGTAGCCAACTTCGAATCCCTGCTGATAACCATTGCGATATTCGTCCAGGCTTCCAAAGCTCGGCGAGTACGCGCGGTCGGCTTGCTGATATGCGGCTTTAGCGCGGAAGTCGCGATCGGCCTGTTTCGCGGAATCCTGCGCACCGGCCGGGTAACCGTCGGAATAACCGGCTCGGTAACCGCGCATGAGCGCGCTTGCCTGGTTCTGGGTGGCCTGTGCCCCGACGGAAACAAAAGACAGCGGCAGCGTGATCATGATGGCCGCCATCGAGAGACTGAGGAAAACTTTTTTCTTATTCATCTTTTGAGCCTTTCATGCCGAAACCTATCGGCAGTTTGAAAGGGAGAGACTTTCTTTGGAGCTTCCCGGAGCCCCGCATCAATCGAATCCTAACATTGCCAGTCAGGCGCGACCAACGCAAGCCCGCGACGGCCACTGAAATCGCTGTTCTGATGCGATAAGATATGAGCGCGGTTGTCACGTACCAGCCAATGCACAAAGTTTATCTCGATCACAGCGCCACGACACCCATCGATCCGCGAGTGCTCGCGGCGATGATGCCTTACCTGACCGAGCATTATGGCAATGCGTCGAGCGTTCACCTGTTTGGCCAGCAAACCCGTGCGGCGATCGACAAGGCGAGGCGGCAGGTTGCAATGCTCGTCGGCGGGCGCGCCAATGAAATTGTTTTCACGTCGGGCGGGACTGAAGCGAACAACCTCGCCGTTCGCGGGATTTGCGAAGCTGCCGAAGCCCACGGTCACCACATCATCACGTCATCGATCGAACATCCGTCAGTGCGCGGACCCGTCGAACTCTTCGAAAAGAAGGGTTGGGAAGTAACCCGGCTGTCCGTCTATGACGACGGCATCGTGCGAATCGAAGACGTGCGCTCCGCGCTTCGGCCGGACACGATTCTGATTAGCGTGATGCTGGCTAACAATGAAATCGGGACGATTCAACCTGTGAATGAAATAGGTGCGCTGGTCCGTGAAGCGCGCGACGCGGGTCAACGTCATCTTTGGTTTCACACTGATGCGGTACAGGCGACCGGCAGAATTCCGATCGATGTCTCGGCGCTTGGCTGTGATTTATTAACGCTGTCGGCGCACAAGCTCTATGGGCCGAAAGGAACTGGTGCGCTGTTCGTTCGGCGCGGCGTGCGACTGGCGCCCCAACAAGTCGGCGGCCACCAGGAGCGCGAAAGGCGCGCGGGTACCGAGCCGGTGCCTAACATCGTGGGGTTTGGAGCGGCCGCCGAACTGGCCAGGCAAGAGCTGTTCGCGCGAAACGAGGGCACGCAACGCCTGCGCGATCGATTCGAAGCGGAAGTCGCAAATCGAATTGATGAAATTGTTTTCAACGGCGATCGCGGACAGCGGTTGCCACACCTCTCGAATATTTCTTTCCGATTCATCGAAGGCGAAGGGCTTTTGATCCATCTCGATCTGCAAGGCATCGCGGTCTCCACTGGTTCGGCATGCTCATCCGGAACGTTGGAGCCGTCGCCGGTCATTCGCGCGCTCGGTCGCGACGAAGAACTTGCGCGCGGTGCGATTCGATTCAGCTTCGGAAAAGACAACACCGACGACCACGTCGATTACGTGCTCGATGTTTTGCCACGAGCGGTGGAAAGCTTGCGGGCATTGTCGCCGCTCGCGCCCAAACAGCCCCTCGCGGTATGAAATCAGTACCATCCGCGTGAGCGGATGGATCACAGAAACCACTTGAGTTATTCCGAAACTTTCAAAGATCATATCGCGCACCCCCGCAATGCGGGCGAGTTGTCAGACGCCAACGCGGTCGCGGAGGAGACGAATCCCGTTTGCGGTGATCGTCTGCGGTTGAGTCTTCGCATTCGCGACGGCCGCATCGAAGCGGCGCGCTTCCTCGCCTACGGCTGCGCTCCCACGTTAGCGTGCGGTTCGGTCCTGACGGAGATGATTGAAAGGATGTCGCTCGAGGAAGCAGCGAAACTAACGCGAAGACAAATCGTGGACGCGGTTGGTGGACTGTCGCCGCAGAAACAACATGCGGCCGCGCTGGCGATCGAAACGCTCAACGCTGCGCTGGCCAACCTGTCTGAATACCATCGTCGCTAGTCAACCACACCTCTGCGCTGAATCCCGCACTTGTCGACTTAGCGCGTTCGTGGAACGGGTGTTGGCCCAGGCTTCTTATGATACTCGGGTCCGCAGTACTTCTTCGGCTCCTGGCCGATGATGAAAGTCTTGGTGCGAATTACGGGACAACTGTCGACCGCAATCAATCCTGTGGTCGGATCGATGTCGAGCGTGATCGTGCCCTGGAGTTTCGTCGATGAATCGCCGTCGTAAATGTCTTTCGACCGCGGCGTGGGCTTTGGCTTGGGCGGTTCGGGCGGTGGTTCAGGCAAACTGGCCGGCTCAGTCTGACGATTGTTTTCGTCTTCTGTGCCGTCTGTCGTTTGGTCGGCCATGTCCTCGTTAGCCTCGGCAGCTTCCGAACCCGGCGCTGTCCCATTGATGAAGAGTTCAGTTCGTTTGCTGGCGCTCTCGGCTTTTGCCAACAAGCCGGTTGACGGATCGATGTCAGCCTGCTGAATTCCCGCCGGCACCTGCCAATCTCCAGTCCATTCGGGATGGTTAGTCAGCGCGGCGCTCATGAAGTCAGCCCAAATCGGCAACGCGGACGCAGCGCCAGTCAATCCCAACTGTGACCCATCGTCAAAGCCCACCCAAACGACGCAGACCAAGTGCGGCGTGTAACCGGCGAACCAGCCATCTCGCGATGTTCCGGTTTTGCCGGCAACGTTGAACTTGAATCCGCGCGCGCGAACCGGCGCGCCCGTACCGCGGTTTACGACGTCCTTCATGAACGAAGTCATGACGTACGCGACTTCAGGACGCAACACTTCGTTCTTCTGCGCGGTTGGTTGCGCGAGCGTAGTTCCATCGCCCGTGGTGATTCGATTGATCGCAATCGGGGCCGTGCGCATTCCATTCGCGGCAAACCCGGTGTAGGCCGATGCGATTTGCATCGGTGTCGCTTCGGCAGTTCCCAGCGCCATCGCCGGGTATGCGCGCGGGACACGCGGCAAGCCTGCTTTGGCTGCCAGATTCATTACGCGCCCAATCGTTATTTCCATCGCCACGTCGACTGTCACGACGTTAAGGCTGTGCACCATCGCATCGCGCAATGTCACCGGCTGCATCGAGTACTTGTCGCCCATGTTCCCGGGCGAATACTCCTGATTGTCGTAAACGAAAGTCTTAGGCTCGTCTTTGAAAACAGTCGCGGGCGTAATCACGCGCGGCACGGGATCGTAGGCAGTGTTGAGCGCGGTCGCGTACACGAACGGCTTGAATGCTGAACCAGGTTGCCGCAAAGCCTCGACGCGATTGAGTTGACTCTTCGAATAATCACGGCCGCCGACCATCGCGACAATCTCGCCCGTCTGCGCATTCATCGCGACGAGCGCTGCCTGCACCGTGCCTTCGGGAACTCTCTTCGCTTCAATCTTATCCAGCGCCGCGAGTTGCTTCGTCACGGCCGCATAGGCGGCGCGCTGTAAATCCATGTCGATCGTAGTGTAGATGCGCAGGTGATCGGCCCCCTGTCCCGTAATCACATCGCTGAGCTGGTTCTGCACGTAATCAGCGAAGTATGGGGCGTCGGAAATATCTATGCGGCCCTTGGTTGGCGCGATTTTCAAGTCACTTGCTTCGGCCGCCTGAGCTTCGGCTTGCGTGATTGTGCCGGTCTCAGCCATTGACTCGAGCACCTGATTGCGACGCGCGCGCGCGGTTTCGAGGTCATGGTACGGGTTGTAACGATTAGGGCTGCGGATCAGTCCGGCCAGAAACGCGGACTCCTGAAGATTGAGCGCGGTGACGTCTTTGTTGAAATATGCGGTCGAGGCTTCGCCGAACCCGTTTATCGAAAAGCCTGCTTGTTGACCGAGATAGACCTGGTTGCAGTAAAGCGAAAAAATTTCCTGCTTCGAAAGTCGCGTCTCGAGAATTACAGACATGTATGCTTCCGCGACTTTTCTCCGCAGCGAGTATTCCGGAGACAGCAGCAAATTCTTTACGAGCTGTTGCGTGATACTTGAGCCACCCTGTCGCGCCAGAGGCGAATTCGGATCGCTGTCGTATCGCCGCAAGAGAGCGCGAATGATTCCGCGAATGTTTACGCCGTAATGTTGAAAGAACGAACGGTCTTCCGTTACGACGATCGCGTTCACCAGCGTCGGCGGTATGTCGTTGAATCCGATCACGCGGCGTTTGGCGCGCTCGCGACCGGTGACGGAGCTAATCAACTCCGGTTCGATCAGTGCGCGATCCAGGCGCGCGCCATTATCCTTGTCGGTAAGCGACGCGATCGATTTTCCGTCTCGCGTGAATTGAATTCGCAGCGGCTCGAACGCCCGCGCATGATCGAGCATCGCGTCATTACCGGGTTGAACTTCGACGGCCGAACCATCAACGGCATACCGGCCGCGCGCGGTGTCTGCCTGCCGGCCCCGCTCGACATATCCCGCGCGTCTTAAGTACGCAACCAGGTCATCGGCCGAAATA
The DNA here is from genome assembly GCA_036001745.1 of Pyrinomonadaceae bacterium. Classification (GTDB taxonomy): domain Bacteria; phylum Acidobacteriota; class Blastocatellia; order Pyrinomonadales; family Pyrinomonadaceae; genus UBA11740. Next base: position 3,758 of record DASYTZ010000158.1, on the reverse strand, counting down.
TTCTGTCCGGCGCGAATTTGTTTCGGCGCGGCATAGATTCCCGCAGAGCGAGTGAAGACTTCGCCTCTTAATAGATTGTCGATTCGCGCTGAAAAAGCAATCCAGTAATAAACCAGCAACGTCGCGCACAGGGCGATCGCCACGACTGCGGGAATCGCAATGTAAGGCCGCGTAAAAAATCTGAGTACTCTTCGCGGGAAGCTTGTCGGCGGCGGTTCGTAACGAATAGCGCGCGAAGGCGGCTCTGCGCTACGCCGAACTATGCGGGGAATATAATCGTCTGGTGGCCGCCGGACTGGCATGGTAAATCGGAGGACGCTTCGGTCTGGGGGCGCGCCGTCAACTCAGATGCTAAACGCTCTGGCCGGTACTGTCTAGAATCAATTGACAGATCGCCCAGTTACGGTTAATTTAGCCGCGAATTCCCTGACCCCGCCGATTATCGGCGGTGATTCGGAACCCTTCAAGGCAGTCAAGGAGTTTTCTATGAAACCCTATCTCGCCGCAACGGTGTTCCTGGCTTTCGCGACGCTCATCACGATTAACAATTCAGCGCAGACCAAAACGCAAAGCAAAACAAACGTTACGCTGGATGCCCTCTCTAATCCTGAACGCGATTTACTGAGCGAGATCAATCAAGCTCGCGCCAATCCGCAGCTTTACGCTTCGTACCTGGAGAAGCTGAAGCCGCTTTTTAGCGGCAAGGAATACACACGAGTCGGTCACGATCCTCTGGTCACCGAAGAAGGGTGGAGTGCCGTCGAGGACGCGATCAAGTTCTTGAAAGTTACAAAGCCTCTGCCGCCGCTCCGGCTCTCGCAGGGACTGTACCTCGCAGCAGCGGCGCATGTGAAAGACCAGAGTTCAACGGGCAGCACCGGGCATAAAGGCACCGACAGCACTTTCATCGAACAGCGTGTCAAGCCATTCGGCACGTGGGACGGTGGCATCGGTGAGAACATCACGTACGGTGATGATTCGGCACGTGAAAGAATTCTCTCGTGGCTGATCGACGATGGCTTCCCCAGCCGTGGGCATCGCCGCCGGCTGTTGAGCAGCGATTACAACGTCGCAGGAATCTCGTGCGGCGCGCATCCACAGTGGACGGCAATGTGTGTGCTGACACTCGCTGGGGGCTTTGCCGATGTGACAACTGCCGCAAACGGAAACACGGCCGTCACGGGAAACGCCGCTGCAAAGACGACGACAAGCGCGAAATCAAAAAACGCGAATGTGAAAACTTCGAATGTGAAGAACCGGAAGATATGATTGCGCTTGCTGGCGAAGCGCTGACAAATAAACAAAAGGCTTTCCGTTAGGAAAACGGAAAGCCTTTTTCATGGTCGGGACGACTGGATTCGAACCAGCGACCTCACGCACCCCAAGCGTGCGCGCTACCAGGCTGCGCCACGTCCCGTCAACTGTTATTTTTAGTATGACGCCAAAATCATGACTGTCAATCCGCGACCTGGATCTATTTTCGCGACCTGGCACTTTTCGTTTTGACTTCGCGGTCCGTCTCGTCCAGCAAGTCCAGAATCTCGCGCAGCTCTTTGGCAACCTGTCGCATTGCCTCTTTCTGTTGGTTGTTGGGCCCGCTGACTTGGGTCGCTTTTGGGGCTGGTTCCGCGGCGGCGGGTGTTGCCGCAAACCGCGCTGCCAGCGACGGCGGAGGTTTCAAACTGCGCATTGAAGGCTTCGCAGCAGTTACCGAATCAGTTTCGCGGATTGACCCGCCACGTAATTCGTTTGCCAACTTTTTTTTCGCTCCTGCTATCGTGTATTGCTCGTCGTAGAGTAATTCTTTTATGCGCAGCGCCATCTCAACGTCGCGGCGGCGATACGTTCGCTGCCCGGCGCGATTTTTCTGGGGCGCCAACATCGGAAATTCAGTTTCCCAGTACCGCAAGACGTGCGCTTGCACCCCCGCCAGCTCGCAGACTTCGCCGATCTTGAAGAAAAGCTTTTCGGGGATAGCGACGGAAGTCATTAGAGAGTGCGACAGCAAGTCGATTGCGTCGCCGGGCCGACGTTTGATTGGCAACGCGAACGTGCCTCGGATGTTACTCGCGGCGAGTTTTCCGTGTCAACAGTTACGTTTAGCGCCGATAAGTTCATACGCGAGATTAAAACCAAATTCTCAGGTGCAGTTCGCGACGGTTTTGGCTCCTGCCACTGACTTTCGGCGAGGTCGTTTACCGGTAAGACCGTCGTCGGTAGTGTCCTAATTTGAAACTCTCCACTCATCCTCGGCGGTCTCTGCGCCTACTTCGGCTTTTCCTCTGCGGTTAAGCCTTTCAGACGTCTCTTAACCGCAGAGGAGCGCGGAGGTTTTCGCAGAGGGACACAGAGGAGACACTGAAATTAGGTCACTACTCCGTCGTCTGTGCGATAGACGCGCCGCAAGTCGATGGCTATAATCTCGTGTTCTAAAGCACCCGCCCATCATCGGAGGTCTCATTAATCGAATGCTCGAAACGGCCGCCGGGTTTCGTCTCGCCGCGCGCTTTGATGAAGTTGGATTCTCGGACATCGTAAACATCCGCAATCGGGTAATGGAGTTGCGCGCGCAGGGCGCCAGCGTCTATCAATTCGAAGGCGGCGAGCCTTACCGGCCCACTCCTGATTACATCAAGGAAGCAGTCGCGGTCGCTCTGAAAGAAAACAAGACGCGCTACGCGCCCTCATCCGGTATCCCGGAATTGCGAACTGCGATTGCCAAAAAGTTGCAATCTCGCAACGCTATTCCCGCCGAGCTGGAGAACGTCATCGTCGTCAACGGCGGCATGCAGGGCTTGTTCGGCGCTTTCCAGTCGGTCGTTGATCCCGGCAACGAGGTTCTGGTTTTTTCGCCGTACTGGACGCCGATCAAAGACCTGGTCGCGCATTGCCAGGGTCGGATCGTTCTGGTGCCGGCCGCGGAAGCACGACGAAACGGTTTCAGCGAAACGCTGGCGCGGTACACGACCGCCGACACGCGGGGGATTTACTTCAACACGCCGACAAATCCGTCCGGCGTCGTCTTCACGAGATCGGAGACAGAAGAAGTTGCTCAATTCGCGATCGATCGCGATCTGATCGTCATTGCCGACGAAGCTTACGAAGATATCGTTTACGACGGCGAGCCCGTGTCAATCGCGTCGCTGGACGGAATGTTCGAACGGACGATCACTACGTTCACTCTTTCGAAGTCTTACGCCATGACCGGCTGGCGCATCGGCTACGCAGTCGCGACTGAACCCTGGATGACGGGCCTGCGCAAAGCACTTCTCTATTCTTCGAACGGCGTTTCAACGCCGACGCAATGGGCCGCGCTGGCGGCCTTTACTACCACGTCAGATTTTTTGGAAACTTCGCGCGCCGCTTATCGTGAGCGGCGCGATTTGTTAGTGGCGGGGTTGAACGAACTTGGGTTGAGATGCGCACCTCCAGCGGGCGCCTTCTATGCGTTTCCGGATGTGACCAGTGTCAGCAGCAATAGCCGCGAAGCCGCTGAAATCTTGCTGAATCGCGCGCAGGTCGCGACCGTTCCTGGCGCGGTCTTTGGACCGGACGGCGAAGGCCACCTGCGCTTTTCTTTCTCGACCTCCATCGAAACGATCCAGGGTGGCCTTGAATCAATGCGCCGGAATCTGTGATTTGCCACTGAGGCACTAAGACACAGAGAGATAGGACTGGAAACCCTTCTTTACGTGACCAACTATAGCCTCGCCGCTTTGTTAACCTTATTATTAGTTTTTCTCCGTGCCTCCGTGTCT
>DASYTZ010000157.1:0-6968 GCA_036001745.1 Pyrinomonadaceae bacterium | reverse complement strand
GGATTGAAATTAGAGGGCGCGGTTGGATAAGGTCGGTTCTAATTCGAAATCTTTGTGTCTCCGTGATTGCTCGGTGTCTCTGTGGTGAATGTGGTCGGCGGCAGACTCACCACAGAGACACCGAGTTCGCACAGAGACACAGGGAAAAGAGTCTGTGAGGAGAAGAAGTGTTAGAAATCCGCAATCTTCATGCATCGGTTGATGGCAATGAAATTCTGAAAGGCATCAACCTGACGGTTAACAAAGGCGAGGTGCACGCCATCATGGGCCCGAACGGTTCGGGCAAATCGACTTTGGCGAAAGTGCTCGCGGGTCACCCGCAATACGAAGTGACAGCCGGCGAAGTGATTTACGACGGCAAGAACCTGCTCGAGATGGCGCCGGATGAGCGCGCGCGAAGGCGTCTTCATGGCGTTTCAATATCCAATCGAAGTGCCCGGCGTTTCGAACGCGCAGTTCCTGCGGTTGGCTTACAACGAGAAGCAGAAGCATCACGGTGAAGAGGAACTCGATCCATTAGAGTTCAAAGACCTTCTGAAAGAGAAGGCGAAGCTGGTCGAGATGGACGCCAGTTTCATGTCGCGCTCAGTCAACGAAGGTTTCTCGGGCGGCGAGAAAAAACGGAACGAGATCTTACAGATGGCCGTGCTCGATCCGAAGTTGTCGGTGCTTGATGAAACTGATTCCGGTCTGGATATCGACGCGCTGCGGATTGTTGCCGAGGGGGTCAATAAACTTCACGACCCAGACAAGGCTGTGATTCTGGTGACGCACTATCAGCGGCTGCTCAACTACATCATTCCGGATTTTGTCCACGTGCTTTCCGGCGGGCGAATCGTGAAAGAGGGCGGAAAGGAATTGGCGCTGGAGTTGGAAGCGAAGGGCTACGACTGGCTAAAGAATGGAAGCGGCAAACCGGCCGTCAGCGCTCCGGCGGCAAGGTAAGAAATGACTGTTGAGTTGGCAAAACAAAACGGGTACGAAGCGGCGTTTCGGGAATTGATCAAGCGACGCAACGACGAGCCGTCGTGGTTGCGGCGCGCGCGCGAGGACGCATTTGCTCATTTCGAGCGCATTGGATTTCCCACGGTGCGCGACGAAGATTGGAAGTACACAAACGTTGCGCCGATCACGCGCACTAAATTCGAGCCAGTCTTCGGAACAACGAATGTGGCGGCTTCGTTGAATGGGCACGCGAAAGATTTCCTTTTGCCGGAGGCGATAGACAGCCAGCTGGTGTTCGTTAACGGAGTTTTTCAGCGTGAACTCTCGTCGTTGAACTTGCCTGACGGCGTAGTCATTTCAGATATCGCTGAGAGTTTGCGCCAAACGCAACATGAATCGCGGCTTCGCGAACAACTTACCGCGAACCAGGCCAATGGGTTCACTGCTCTTAACACCGCTCTGTTTTCGAGTGGCGCATTCGTGCTGGTTCCGCGCGGCGTCGAACTGACAGCGCCGGTGCATCTGCTTTTCATTTCTCAATCGCAGAACGGTGACGCGCCCGCGTCGTTTCCGCGAGTCATTGTGATAGCTGAAGAGAACAGCGCCGCGACGATCGTGGAGAGTTACGTCGGAATCGGCGCTTACTTCACGAATGCGGTGGTCGAAGTTGTGGCGAGAGCTGGCGCCCGGATACAGCATTACAAAATTCAGCGCGAGAGTAATTCCGCCTTTCACGTTGCGAATACGATCGCGACCGCCGCGCGTGGGTCGCGGTATGAGACGACTAACATCAACCTGGGCGGGTCGCTTTCCCGCCACGACATCGCCGTTACGTTTGCCGAAGAGGGTGGCGAATGTGCCGTTGATGGCTTGTACATGATTAGCGCCGAGCAACACAGCGACACGCATTCCGTAATCGATCATCGGCAACCGCATTGCACCAGCCGCCAGCTTTACAAGGGCGTGTTGGACGGCAAATCGCACGCGGTCTTCAACGGAAAGGTTTTTGTTCGGCACGGCGCGCAGCAGACCGACGCGCAGCAAACGAACAAGAACCTTTTGCTTTCTGAAGAAGCGCGCGTGGATACCAAGCCGCAACTGGAAATCTTCGCGGACGATGTGAAATGCGCGCACGGCGCCGCCGTCGGGCAGCTTAGCGAAGATGAGGTCTTTTATCTCGAAAGTCGCGGCATCAATCCGGCGCTGGCGAGAAACATTCTGACGTACGGCTTTGCGGAAGAAGTAATCGAGAGAATCAAGATTGATTCGATCAAGAAGCAACTCGACGAAGTCGTGCTGAATCGGCTTCATTCGGGTTTCGACATCTAATTAACCAAATGGCAGCAGTCGAAGAACTAATTCCGATAAAGCCGAAGCCCCGCGATGAGTGGAATATCGAGCGGGTGCGCAAAGACTTTCCCGTTCTGGCTACCCGGGTTAACGGCAATCCGCTCGTTTATCTCGACAATGCCGCGTCGTCGCAAGTACCGCAGATGGTGGTCGAGCGCGGCAGTCAATATCTCAAGTACGAACATTCAAACATTCACCGCGGCGTCCATTACCTCAGCATGAAGGCGACAACCGCCTATGAAGGCGCGCGCGAAAAAGTGAAGCGCTTCATCAATGCGCGCGACGTGAAGGAATGCATCTTTGTGCGCGGTACGACTGAAGGCATCAATCTGGTGATGCAGGGCTACGGCCGCAAATTTATTGGCGCGGGCGACGAGATCATCATCTCGGCAATGGAGCATCACGCCAACATCGTTCCGTGGCAGATGCTCTGCGAAGAAAAGGACGCCCGGCTTCGCGTGATTCCGATGAACGATGCGGGCGAGCTGCTGATCGATGAATATGAAGCGCTGCTGAATGAAAGAACGAAACTCGTCGCCATTGCGCATGTCTCGAACGCGCTCGGCACAGTTAATCCGGTGAAGCAGATGATTGACAGCGCGCACAAGTACGGCGTGCCGGTCTTGATCGACGGCGCGCAGTGGGTGCCGCACATGCCGCTGGATGTGCAGGACCTCGACTGCGATTTCTACACATTCTCAGGCCACAAAATGTTTGCGCCAACGGGCAGCGGCGTCGTTTACGGCAAAGCGCACCTGCTCGAGAAAATGAATCCATATCAAGGCGGCGGCGACATGATCAAGAGCGTCACGTTCGAGAAGACCACGTACGCCGAGCTTCCGAATAAGTTCGAAGCGGGAACGCCGGCGATCGCTTCGCAGATAGGTCTCGGCGCGGCGATCGATTATTTGAACATCATTGGCCGCGAAAAAGCTGTCCCCTACGAACACGAGTTGCTGGACTATGCGACGAAACGCCTGTCAGCGATCGAAGGTGTCCGGATCATTGGTACGGCGCGTGAAAAAGTGAGCGTGCTGTCATTCACCATCGACGGCGTGCATCCGCACGATATCGGCACCATTCTGGATCAGCAGGGCATCGCCATTCGCGCCGGGCATCACTGCGCGCAGCCCGTGATGAAACGCTTCAACGTTCCGGCGACAGCGCGTGCGTCGTTCGCTTTCTACAACACGAAAGAGGAAGCCGACGCGTTGGCGGATGCCGTCGAAAAAGTGATCGAGGTGTTTTCGTAACGATGTCCGAACTCTCTGAGCTTTACCAGCAAGTCATCCTCGATCACAACAAAAAGCCGCGCAATTTTCACAAGCTCAAAAATGCGAACCGCCGGGCGGAAGGTTACAACCCGCTGTGCGGCGATCACTTGAATGTTTACCTGCGCGTTGAGGATGATCAGGTGCAGGACGTGAGTTTCGAAGGCTCAGGCTGCGCAATCTCGAAAGCTTCGGCCAGCATGATGACGCAGGCCGTAAAGGGAAAGACTAAAGCCGAAGCGGAAGCTCTCTTCAACGAATTTCACCGCATGGCGATGGGCGAGCTGGATGAAGAAAACGAACCGAATCAGCTCGGCAAACTCACGATCTTTGCCGGCGTGCGCGATTTCCCCGCGCGTGTAAAGTGCGCGACACTCTCATGGCATACCATGCGCGCCGCACTCGAAGGGCAAGACACCGCAACCACCGAATAATCCTTTAACTACGCGCTTCATTTCTGCGGAATAACCGCCAATCCATACAGAGTTTCCGCCGCCTGATAAGTCCACTCAGACTTGAATTTCTGAATTGCCTCGTCACCATGATTGATAATCAAGCGACCGAGGGCGCGACGCACGCGCACCTGATTCTCCATTGGCTCACCGGCGCGTTCCGCGCGGAGTAACCAAAGCTGCGCCGCGCTGATGGCCCAGGGATACCACATGAAGCCGAGCGCTTCGCGGGCGACGTACTGCTGGCCGCGATGATCTGTGAACAGTGCAGAGAACTCGCCGCTGTCATTTGGAAAACTCAAACTGCGATCGCCGCATTTCGCAAAGTAATCTGGCATTTGAGCGAGTATCTTTGGCGGAATCACGAATCCAGCTTCCGCTTCTGCGCGTAACAACTCGCCGTAAATCTGTAACGTCAGTCCATCGATCGTTTCCCCGCCCGTTTCGCTGGCGGCGCGCCAGCCCGGCGGATTGGGTTTGTCATCGTATTGATCCGCGAGCCACTGCGCGGTCGCCTTCAGCAATTGGTCGCGTTTCTCGATACTCCCTTCCCAAGGCAGATTGGCTTTGCGCGTTTCCAGCAATGCCAGCAACGCAAGTGTGGTCGTATATACGTTATTCAGCGAAGGGTTGTCCTGATTCGGGAACATGTTCCAACCACCACTCTCGGCCGGTCGATAGGTTTTCAGAACGTCGTGCGTGTAGGCGAGATTCTTCAACGCTCGTTCGCGCGCGTCGCCGGTCAACAATCCCGGGCGACCGAGCGCGTTCGCCAAAGCAGCCGCAGTCCAAATCGCCGGCTCCGCTTGCGTCCGCATTTCTTTCGGGTGAGCAATCCAACCGAACTTGCGCCCATCACTGCCTTCCACTGTAGCGCCCGGAGCAAACGCGTCGTCCAAGCCGGGTAACAACTGCCGCGCTTCGGCGTCGGACAATTCAGCGGTGGTGAACATCGCGCTGAGTGCTTGCGTGTTCGACCAATATTCAATTGTGTTTTAGCCTCCGGGTTTCAGGCTGGACGCGATCCACCCTTCTGATGTTTGCCCGTGTTCTAGCGCAGTGAGCAGTTCACGCCGAAACGAGGAGGCGGCAGAACGAATCTCAGGGTTACTGTGCGCGTGGCGCATGATTGATGTGTCGTGGCGATCAAGTAAGGTGCGAATGTTATCGGCCGCCGGCACGTTCAATCCAGCATCAGCCACAGCGACATATGTTGCGGATATCAAAAGCAACACACCGACTGTCATCGCCGCGAGTCGGAGCCGCCGGTGTCGTTGTCTCTGCCTCTCGCGCTGTCGCAGCTCGTCGTAACCGACTCCCATTACACCCGACAGCAGCTTGAGCAGGGCGTTTGGCTTTCCGTCTTTGCCAGGACGCGCGTCGGCGGCGATCGGTTCGGCCGGTTCGTTAGTGACCTGGCCTGCAGAATCAACTTGAAACCGAACCGCCGGAGGGAAACATTCAAGCAGACCGCTGTCCGGCGCAGCGTTTGGCTCGCCGTCGATCATCAGAGCCAGCACATGATCGGCGCGCCCGAGGGTTTTGTAAGCTTTGATTTCTTCGTTGACCCACTTCGAAACGGCCGATTTCGGTGAGCAGATGACGATCAAAGATCGCGACTGTCGCAGCGCTTCCTGGATCTTCCCACCGAGATCTGAAGCACCGGGCAACTCATCTCGATCGCGAAAAATGGGAAACAGTCGCTTGGGAACAGCACCTTGTGCAGTCTCGCGGCCGATGAGCTTGCGCGGCACACGATACGTCTCGATCGACTTGTGCAGCCACTTCGCCCACTCTTCGTCGGCGTGGCTGTAGCTGATGAAGGCCCAGTACTTGAGATTTGATTCCATTTCTGTAGTTTGCTCGATCAACGATCACGGTAACAGCGGCCGCGCGGGACGAAATCCCAGACTGTCATTGCGCGTTCCGGCCGAATCGCGTGTGCGCGGCGAAACGCGCGCGCCTTCCGCCGAGTCGGACCAACTGCCGCCGCGGCCCACGTGAATGGCGCCTGGGTAAGCCTGCGCGGGGCCGGACGGATTTGTCTGCGGTGCGGCGGGATATGGCGCATAAATATCCCAGCACCATTCATACACGTTACCCATCATGTCATAGAGACCAAAACCGTTTGGCGCGAACGAACCGACTGGAGCATGTGTGTAGTAACCATCGTTTACTTCGCGCGTAACTTTCCAATTCGCGGGACCACCATGTGTGGCGAGATACAAGTCAGCAACGTTTGCCGACGATGACAGCGCGCGCGCGTCGGCTGATGCTCCCCATGGTTTGTTCGAGCCGGCCCGGCACGCGCCTTCCCACTGAGCCTCGGTCGGCAGTGTGAGACTGTAGCGACCGGTCCACTGCGCGCACTCGTCCCACGAAACCTGCTCGACCGGATTGCGCAGCGTCAGCAGCCGCCCATAGGCAACCTGACCGGCTCGATACTGGCTCGGATTCTCGCCCCCGGTAATCGTCATCCATTGTTGCTGCGTGCATTCGTATTTGGAAATAAAGAACGGCGAGAGGGTTACTTCGTGCACGGGTGCCTCGTCCGCCTGTGCGTTCGGATCGAAATTTGGCGCGTTTGGATCAGTCCTTTGCGCTCCCTCGGTGAAAGTGATTTGCGGAATGAGAACGAGCACGATGGCTGTGTCTTCGGCGAGCGCAAGATGGCCTGTTTGTGGATCGCGAACCGGAATGTGTCCCGAACCAAGATGTGCGAACTCGAAAAGGTGACTGTCGGGATCCTGGCCCAACGGCACCAGCCCAAGCTGCGGCGTGATTCTGAGGCCGTTATAAATCGGATTTTTTGTTTTGTCGGCAATGGCGGCAATCGTTTCGGCCCACGCGGCGGCCGGCTCATCAATCGAGCGGCGCTTTAGCGAAAGCACAAAATCATAGCGTCGCGAGATCTCGGCAAGCAACCCTCTTTCCGGCGCGCGCGGATCCT
>DASYTZ010000156.1:0-1966 GCA_036001745.1 Pyrinomonadaceae bacterium | reverse complement strand
CTTCGATTCACACTGTTGCCGATCACGCGATAACGAATGGGCACTTCAGCGAAATGCAGATTGCGGCAGTGCGCGCGAATTTCAGTCTGAAAAAAGTGCGCGCGCGAATGAATGCCTTTATCTAGTAAGTCTTGCAATGTCGCGCGCGAAAACATCTCGAAGCCGCTCGTCATGTCTTTCATGCGAGTGCCGAGCAAAAGGTTCGCCAGCGCAGTTCCACCGCGACTTACAATGCGACGCTTGAAAGAGCCTTTCATGCGACCGCCTTTGCAGAAGCGGCTGCCAAAAACGCAGTCATTTCCTGCGGCCATCGCGGCAAAAAATTGCGGCGCATCCGCGGGCTGATGACTGTAGCCGGCGTCGATCTCCAGAATCCAATCGCACTCGGCGGCGATGGCTTCACGGTATCCGCGCAGATACGCATCGACGACACTCTGGTCTTCAGGCGCCCACACCACTTGTAGTTCTGACCTGCGCTTTTCAAGTTCGCGCAGGATTTGAAGCGTGTTGTCTTTGCTCGCTTTGTCGAGCACCACGAACATCCTGACCGACGCGAAGCCGGCAGCTTGGCACACATCCAGCAGCTCGTTGACGAATTGCTCGGCGAGCGCTTCTTCGTTGGCCATCGGGCAGACAATTCCGAGATTGATCTCGGAAAAGGGCGAAGTCTTGGGCGTTGGCTGCGATGGCATTTTCCGGCGGCTGTGCGAAGCGGTTCTGACTCAGGACCGAACGGCTGAGCGCAGATGTTACACGGGCGTAAGCCAAAAGTCGCGCCGTGTTGTAGTATTCGAATCCGCATACGAATGCTTCACGGACGATCAATAATCTGTTTTGGTGGCGAGGATTGGTGGTATCACCATCCGCACTCGAAGAACCATCTGATGAGGCGGTTCGCGCGCGCCGGCAATAAAGTCATCTTCGTCAATTCGATTTCCATGGGCCTGGCGCCGGTGAAGAGCGGCGAGTTGCTGCCACGCGTAAAGCGCAAGCTGAAGAGTTACGCCAAGCTCGCGCGCATCACCGAAGAAGGAATCACCGTCGTGTCGCCGGCCGTGCTGCCGTTTTTCGGCAGCGCCGCGGCGGTCGCGACTAATCGTCGTTTGTTGACGGCGCAGATTTCTTCGCTCGCCAGGCGACGAGGATTGTCGCGCCCGATTCTGTGGATTGCCATTCCGACCGCGGTGGAAGTCGTGGGACGGCTCGATGAGTCGCTCGTCATCTATCACGTTTCGGATAAGTACGATGCTAATACGATGGATCACGCGACCGACCCGGGGCTGATTCGAAAGCTGCACGAGCGCGCAATCGAGACGGCGGATTTGATTTTCTATTCGAGCCGCAAACTGCTTGCGGAAGCGACTGCCGGACGCGATAAATCTTACCTGCTCGAGCAGGCGGTCGATTTCGATCACTGGTCGCGCGTCAGTGGCAGCGAACTGCCGGTTGCCGACGCGGTCGCGAAAATTCCTCGGCCGCGCATTGGATATTTCGGGGCGATCGAGCCGTGGCTGATCGATCAGGAGTTGATCCAACAAGCATCACGCGAACGGCCTGAGTGGAACTGGATCTTCATCGGCAACAAATCGCGCGGGCTGGAAATTGAAGAGCTGCCGAACGTGCATTTTCTGCCACCCGTATCGTACGACGTCTTGCCGAATTACGCTGCCGGCTTCGACGTTTGCGTCCTGCCGTGGAATACGGAAGTACCGTTTACGAGTTACGGCTCAGCGATCAAAGTGCGTGAATATCTCGCGTCGGGCAAGCCCGTGGTGATTTCACCTTTGCCGGAATACGAATCGATGCGGGACGTGCTGCGGATTGGGCGAACTCGTGAACAGTTTCTGAATTTGCTTGACGACGCTTTGCGCGAAGAGGGAACAGAGTTGATGCGTGCGCGCCAGGAATCAGTTCGCGAAGGCACATGGGACGCGCGGGCGGAGTGGGTCAGCGGCCTGATTGAGCA
>DASYTZ010000155.1:0-16831 GCA_036001745.1 Pyrinomonadaceae bacterium | reverse complement strand
GTGAAACACAACGGACGTTTGGAGATGACCTGGGTCGGTGGGCCACTGCTGGCGCCTGCTTCATCGCCGATGGGAAACCCGAGCTTCAACGAGTTCACCGCGCGCGTGCGTTTGGACACCGATGCCAGCGGACGGCAGGTGATTCAGATGAACGAATTTCGGTTCGGGTCGCGCGTGCCGATCATCACGGCCCAAACGACGACGACGAATGCTTCGACGATTCCGTCCGCGTTTCCGGTCATCAATTATCAGCCGGTTGGGTTACGCACCGACATCAGCATGAGCGAAGGCGTACCTGTCATTGCCGGGACGCTTAACGTTGGCCCATCGGGCGACGCGATTATCGTGGTTATTTCGGCGAAGCGGGCTTCGAACTAGAACTCCCGGTGCGGCTCGGCCGCCTGACGTTCAAAGCCTCGGGCTTTCTGCGAACACCCTTTTCTCTCTTGAGGCTACGCCTCCGCTCATAGGTGAGGCGCAGCCTCTCAAACTTCAAGGCAGCTTTCGGAAAGGCACAGCCTTTCCGCACATCAGGCGGCAAAGCCGCAAACGGCGTGGCACGCGACGCGCAAGGAAAATTCGTGAAATCTGTACGATGCGGGCATGATTGCCCGCATTTGTATTGGGAGCACAGGCATCTTGCTTGCAACTGTATTAAACTCTGGGAGCCACAAATGACTACGAATACCTTGCGCTTATTGATTGTTGATGACGAAGAAGCCGCGCGCTATGGGATGCGCCGCGCGCTGGAGAGTTTCGGCTGCGAAATAGCGGAGGCCGGCAGCGCGGAAGCTGCCCACGCGCTGATGCGTGTCTCGAAATTCGATTTGCTGTTGCTTGATGTGAATTTGCCGGGACTAAGCGGCCTCGATTTCTTAAAGCAGATCCAAGCCGAAGCCGAAAGCACGCAGACGGAAGCGCCGCATGTCATCATCATTACCGCTCATGGTTCGGAGCGCCTGGCCGTGCAAGCGGTGAAGAGCGGCGCATATGATTACCTGGCGAAACCTTTCGAAGTTGACGACCTGCGACTCGTAGTCAAGAACGCGTTCGAAAATATTCAGCTGCGCCGGGAGAACCAATCGCTACGGCGCCGGATTCAGATCGAAGCTTCTCAGCGCGGCGCATTAATCGGCAATTCGGAAGCGATGCAGCGCGTGCGCGCGATGATCGAGAAAGTTGCCGACACCGATGCCACGGTGCTCATTCGTGGTGAATCAGGCACGGGAAAAGAACTTGTGGCGCGCGAGCTACACGAGCGCAGCAGCATCCGTAGCAGCGGCGCTTTTGTCGCCGTGAACTGTGCCGCACTGCCAACGGAACTGATTGAATCGGAGCTGTTTGGCCATGAAAAGGGCGCATTTACGGGCGCAGCGGCCCGGAGAAAAGGGAAGTTCGAGCAGGCTAATGGCGGCACATTGTTCCTCGACGAAATTGGCGACATGAGCGCAAACGTCCAGGCAAAGCTGCTGCGCGCGCTGGAAGAGCGACGCATTGAAAGACTGGGCGGCGACGAGTCAATTCCCGTCGATGTGCGGATCATAAGCGCGACGCATCGTGAGCTGGAAGAAGAGATCGAGAAACAAAATTTCCGCGCAGACCTTTTCTATCGGTTGCGTGTCGTAACGATCGAAATCGCTCCGCTGCGTGACCGGCGCGAGGATATTCCGGTACTCGCGGCAGCGTTCGCTCGCGATGCGGCGGAACGTCACGGCTTGCCCGGGCGCGCAATCTCTCGCGAAACTTTGAAGAAACTGATGGAGTACGATTGGCCCGGGAACGTGCGCGAGCTGCGTAACGCGATTGAGCGCGCGGCAATCATCTCCGAAGGCGATGAGTTGAACGCGCTCGACATCGGCGCGCAGTCTTCGCATAAATCGGGCGCCGCGTCCGGCGATGCTTCGGCGAATGGCGGCCTGGTCGTACCGTACACGTCCGATTTTCGTGATGATCGCCGCGAGTTCGAGCGCCGTTACATAGCTCGCTGTTTGGAAGAAGCAGGCGGCAACGTCACCCGCGCCGCATCGGTTTTGGGGATGCACCGACAATCGTTGCAGCATAAATTGCGAGAACTGGGGCTGGGCCGGCGGTACGTTGCGGTGGGGGCTGACAAATCCGAAATCGAATAACTCTCCCGCGACGAGAAAGTTGAAAAGTGCTACGCTGTCGGCGATTCTATCCGACAGTTGAAATGAAAATCCTGCTGTTCTCCCAACTACAAAGTACATCACGAAGAGCGAAACCTGCTCTTGATTTGGCCGTCTAAGAAAGGTGGGAGTGTCTAAAGTGTCAATCAATTGGACTACGGGCGCAGAGTTCATTCTCACGCTTCTTCTGGTAATTGTCCCATGGAGCTTTCCTTCCATGGGAATAGCGTGGCGTTGTGTTCTTTGGTCAGCAGCGTGGCTACTTTTGCTCCACTTTCTCTTTATTCTCATTCCCTTTTTGGGAAACTTTTCAACCTTTGTGAAAATTGCGCTAGGCGTTGGACTCAGCGGGTTTTTCGCGGCATTAGTTTATTCGCCGATTCGTACTTCGTGGCACGCTGAACAAGCGGCCGAGACCACGGGTACCCTCATCGTATCTTCGACCGATGCGACAAATGAGTTGCCTCGTGTACAAATAGGCCAGGGAGGCACAGCCTTTGTACTTGAGTTAAGAGAGGGCCAAGCAACTAATCTATTCGGCATGCCCTTCGACGTGGTGAACGTTAAGCGCGTAAACAATCAGTTACTACTTTCAACTACGGTAAGAGATCAGGCTGGAAATCTAGTCGTTGAAGTTGTGGAAAATCGTTGGACGGTATCGCCGGTCAAAACGAACTGTTGGGATAAGAACTATACGCAAGACTCATTAGAGGTGAAAGACGGCAGAGGACGAGTTGTATTACAAGTCCGAGTCTTACCACACGCGCTTCAGATAGAAGGCGAATGGCCTTTGCCTGGGGGTCGCCACACCCTTGTGGCTGAGGACGACCAATATACCGATCTTAAAGGCATCGTGCCCCGGTTTAAGTATCCTAGCGAGATCTACTGGGGCGAGCGAGTGGAGAGGCGAGTTACACCTTCTGCTTCGGCACGTCCCGTTAACGCAAGGTAAGCTTAGGCGGCTTGTCTCTAGGTAGTTTCTTGTACACAAGATCCGACGATTGCCAAGCCGCAGCAACGTATCGCGGAATGAGTAAGGATTCTGGCGGCCGGTACAGAACCGCGAGCGGTAGCGAGCGGGATAAAGACTCAACTGTCGTTGGCATCGCCGCTCGGTTGGTCACGATCACGCAAGTTGCATTCTTAACCCGCTCGCTACCGCTCGCGGTTCCGTAACGGTCGTTGTAACCTGAGCCTGTATCCCGCTCACTATCGTTCGCGGTTCTGTAACAATGTCATGACGCGGCGCGACTTCAATGACGATCACACTCCTGTGGGCTATCTCATTACCTTCCGAACCTACGGAACATGGATGCATGGGGACAAGCGCGGTTCAGTTGATCGTGACCATCGTCGACACGGGTCACCGATGCTGCCACCAAGCTCGCGACGAAAGGAAATCGAAAGCCGGTTAATGAAACAGCCGCCGGTACGGTTGAACGCTAGTCAAAGAGGGGCCGTTGAGCTAGCGATTCGAGACACTTGCGAACTACGCAAGTGGAATCTTTGGACACTGAATGTGCGTAGCAATCATCTTCATTGCGTGGTAACCGCACACTACAACTCGAAGCGCGTTGCGAGCACGTTGAAAGCAAACGCAACGCGAGCCATGAGAGAAGCTGGATGTTGGCGCAGCGATCTCAGTCCGTGGGCAAGAGGCGGTAGCGCAAAATACTTGTGGACTCACGAAGAACTCGTGAGAGCTATTGAGTATGTCAAATACGACCAAGGGGAGCCGTTATCGTAGCCGTTGGTCGAAGTCTTAACCCGCTCGCTACGGCTCGCGGTTCTGTAACGGGTCTGCGACGTTGAACTCTTACCCCGCTCACTATCGTTCGCGGTTCTGTAACGAACGCCTTATACTCAGTCGCGAATGAAAGCTAAACTCGACGCCATTCTTCATCGCGAACAGGCGGAGTATCTCGATCGGCTGCTGCCACCGAGTGATGCTTTGCTTGCAGAGATGGAAGCCTATGCAGCAGAGCACCGTGTGCCGATTGCGGATCGGGAGGTGGCTCTGTTTCTCGAAATCACGGCGCGGGGAATCAACGCAAGAAGAGCGCTGGAATGTGGCATGGCGATTGGCTATTCGGTGATTCATCTGCTGCGCGGCATGTCGGACAACGGGCGCGTCGTCACAATCGATCCGAGCGACGAAATGATTAATGCGGCCGAAGGCTACCTGACGCGCGCGGGCCTGCGCGAGCGAACCCAAATCGAAAAGGGCTTCGCGCTGGAGGTGATTCCCAGACTCAACGAAATCTTCGATCTCGTTTTCATCGACGCGGTGAAAGAGGAGTATCGTGGCTATCTTGATCTAAGCTTGCCTAATCTGCGCACGGGGGGCGTGGTCGTTTGCGACAACCTGCTTTGGGGCGGGCAGGTCGCTGGCGAAATTCGCTCGGCAGATCAGAAATCCTCGACCGAAGCACTCCGCGAATTCAATCGCTATTTCGTCAATCACCCGCAGTTGCGTGCTGAGGTGTTGCCGGTGGGTGACGGGTTGGGTTACGGCGTCAAGATCAATTAACCACAGAGGACACAGGAAATTAGCCAAATTGATCCTCGCAGATTCCTCAGATGCTCACCAGAAAGCGGCAGAGATTATCGCCCGCGGCGGCGTTATCGCGTTTCGTACAGATACTTTCTACGGACTCGGCGCTGACCCTTTCAACCCGCAGGCGGTTCAGAGAATTCGTGACCTCAAGGGCAGGGAAGACAAGAGACCAATTCTTGTTGTCATCAGCGACCCGGCACAAATCGATCGGCTGATTCCCGATCGTTCACACGCATTCGATGAATTAACGAAACGATTTTGGCCCGGCCCGCTGACGGTGATTGGCGAAGCGGCCGCCGCCCTACCAGTAGAACTAACCGCGGGCACAAAAACTGTTGGCGTACGTCTGCCGGATGATGATAAAGTCCGCGCGTTGGTGGCAGCTTGCGGCGGCGCACTGACCGCGACCAGCGCAAACGCTTCGGGACAATCGCCGGCGCGAACTGTCGACGAAGCGAAAAACTATTTCGACAATCAGCTCGACCTGATCCTTGATGGCGGCCACGCGAAATCAGAAGCGCCATCAACAGTAGTCGATGCAACGTCCGACCAACTCAGGCTAATCCGTGAAGGCGTAATTCCGTGGTCTGAGATTCGTCGAGTGTAAGACATCAAATCGCCCCTGATGGACTTTACCGACCAACGCAGACACCCGCGTATCAATGTCGATTTGTTTGCGGACTGGGGCTGGGGACCGGAATGCGAGTACTACGATCGCATCACCAGCTTGAGCCTCAGCGGATGTTTCCTTGCGACGAAGCGCGAACTTAATCCCGGCGACGAGATCTATTTACGCTTGAGCGCTGAATCAACTGGTGCGATCACCCTGAAAGGCGCCGTCAGATATCAGTTACGAGTGAGAGAAGATGCGCCACCCACCGGCGCGGGCGTGGAATTCTTTGGCGTCTCGAGCGATGGGCGGACAAAGTTGCAGCAGGTAATGAACCTTTACATGCAGGCGGCTTAACGCTGCACAGTCAGGTCCTTCACGAATCCCCAGTCACCGCTCGCGTTGACGTTGATGTTGCCCACGTTCTTTTTGGTGATAACCATGTTCGCCTGGTACCAAAGCGGAAAGACAGGCACGTCCCGACTAACGATGTCCTGCGCCTTCGCGTAGAGGGGCGCCGCCTGTGCGTGGTCGTAGGTGTTGGCGGCCTCCTCCAGAATATGATCCAACTCCGGGTTGCTGTAACGGCCGCGGTTACGCGCGGGCCGGGCATCGGTCGGAATTTCTGAAGTCGCGAAGAGATCGCGATAAAAAATCGGATCCTGGTTCCCGCCGACCCATTGGCCGTACGTCATTTGAAACTGTCCTCGACGCAGGGATTCCAACAAAACATTAAGCTCTGATGTTTCGATTGAAACGGGCAGCCCGACATCCTTCAGATAGTTTTGGATGACGCTCGCGAACTGGCGCGCGGAAGCACTGCTGCCCGAAATCCGAAACACGATGGGCTTGTTGATGCGCATCTGCGGACCGTCGCCGTCCGGATCACGCAGGCCCGCCTCATCCAAGAGTCTTTTGGCCATCGTCGGGTCGAACTGATAGGTCTGTCCCGCCGTGTATGCCCAGGACGACTCAGGCAGAATCGAATGGGCGATCTTGCCCTGCCCTAAAAGCAAATCGCGAATCATGCTCTCGCGATCAATTGCGTAAGCAATCGCTTGTCGCACCTTCACGTTGTCGAGCGGCGCTTCCTTCGTATTAAAGGTGAGCAGGTTGAGGTTGGAACCCGTGAACTGATGCACGGCGAGATTAGCATTCGAACCGAGCGCTTTTATTGCGTCGGGTGACAAGCTGGTCGGCAGTGGAGCGATATCGACGCGGGCGCTTTGCAGCTCAGCTTGCATTGCGTTCGAGTCGCTGATTACCCGTACGCGCACGTTGGCGAGATGCGGAGCGCCCTCCCAATAGTTTGGATTCGCTTCGAGATCGACGACCTGCTGAGATTGATCGTAACTCTTGAACTTGAACGGGCCGGTGCCGAGCGGATGGACGGCTTGTTCTGATGGCTTACCATTCTTGAGGTCGGGCTCGTAAGAACCCTTCGGAATTATCGCGATCGGTACCAGGTTCGGCAGCAACCCCGTCCACTGACGGTTCAGTTGAATGACGAGCGTGCGTGCGTCGGGCGTATCAACACTCTTCACGTAGGCTTTGCGAGTCGCGCCAGTACCTTCAAAGAAGCTCGCCGACTTTGCAAAGCTATTTGCCAACACTGTGTCGAGCGTGTACTTCGCATCGGCAGAGGTGAATGGCCGTCCATCGTGAAACGTGACTCCGTCGCGCAAAGCGAACGTAAACGTCAGGCCATCGTCGGAGCGTTTTATCTCAGAAGCGAGCTCGGGAACGTAATCGAATTTCTCGTTCTTCTTAACCAGCGAATTGAACATGAGCACGCGGACGCGCTCGCTGGCCGCGTCAACCGTCGGCGACCCAATGGGATCGATCGTTTTTATGTTGTCCGATAGCGCGATGACAAACGCGTCGCTGCGACGGCGGCAGCCCGACGCCAGGAGCATCGCCGCGACCAATCCGGCGCAGAGCCCGAACGCCAACTTCCGAGCAAATGTTCGCGGGCCGGTTCTAACTAACATGCGATTCTCCGGGATAACGATACTCCAGCGTTTCATTCAATTCGCGGATTTCGTTCGCCAGTCGATTGTATTTCTCCATATCGAGCGGCGTTGGCGGCTGGGCCAGCGCTTTAGTTGCGGAAATTCGCTTCAGAGAGGCCTGAATCCGCTTCTGGCTAATCTTGCCCGCGCGTACGGCGTCGAGCAAGGCGTGATAGCCACGTCGAATTGTCTCGGGCGTCGCGCAAATCAAAAGCATGTCTTCACCCGCTGTGAACGCTCGAATGGAAGCATCCTCGATTTCGCAATGCTTCGCGATCGCGCCCATCTCCAGATCGTCGGTGACGACTAAATGCCTGTATTCCAGTTCCTGTCGCAGCAGATTAGTAACTATGTTCGGATTGATTGAAGCGGGCGCGACCAGTCCGTGTGTCGTCCCTTTTTTGATGTCGATGTTGGGGAAACCGCCGTGGCTGACCATCACCACGCGCACGCGATCGTCGGCGCGCTGAAACAACTCGATGTACGGCGCCAAATCCTGCGACATCAGGTCGTCCCGCGTGAGCGGCACCAGAGGCATCTCGATATGCGAATCGACTTCGCCGGCGCCGATGCCCGGAAAATGTTTCAGGCAACCGAGACAACCCGAGCCCTGCAATCCGCGCATGTAAACCATCGTGTAACCAAGCACTTCGCCGGGCGAACGGCCGAACGAGCGCGAATAAAGTCCATTCGTCAATTTGCTGCGCGCTTCCGTTATGATCGACATCACCGGCGCGAAATTCAAATTGAACCCCAGCATGCGCAGCAATTCGCCGGTCACGCGCCCAAGTCTGCGCGCGCCCGCGAGGTCTCCATGCTGACGAATCGCGCGCGCGGACGGCATCGGTGGAAAGATTTGTCGCAGCCGATCGACCAGGCCCCCCTCTTGATCGATGGCGCACAGCGGGCTCGTAGGAATCAGGCGGCGCGCGTCGTCCAGTAACTTTCGCAACTGCTCCGGGGACTCGACGTTGCGGCCAAAGATGATGACGCCACCGGGCTTGATCTCTTCGATGAGCTTGCGCGCTTCATCGTCTAACTCAGTGCCCGGTAAGCCGATGAAGAAGAACTGTCCGATTTGCTGCTCAAACGGAAGTTGCAGAAGGTGGTTATTGGCCATTGATGAAAGCGAATTTTAAAAAATCAACGGCGCGTACTTTACGATACCCATCACAATCATTCAACCGCGAGGATGCCGGCTCCAATGCTGCTAGAATGCTTCGCGCATGAAAGCGATGATTCTTGCGGCCGGTTACGGCGAGCGGCTTTGGCCGCTGACAGCCGATCGCGGCAAACCCGCCTTACCGGTTTTGGGAAAGCCTTTGGTCGGTTATGTCGCAGAGTATCTGGCGAATAATGGCGTGACGGAGGCAATCGTCAATCTGCATCACAAGGCGGAGTCTGTGCGCGAATCGTTGGGCGACGGCAGTCGTTTTGGTCTACATCTTGAGTACGTTTACGAGCCCGTGATTCTCGGGACGAGCGGTGGCTTGGATAACGCGAGAGGGCACTTTCAGTCCGGGACTTTCGTCGTCATCAACGGAAAAATAATCACTAACATCGATCTGCGAGCAGCGCTGGAAACGCATCAGCGAACGAATGCCTTGGCGACGCTTGTGTTGAAGGACAATCTCGGGCGCGAGCGCTTCAGTATGGTTGAGACGGACGGCGAGCTTGTGCGGCGATTTGCTGGGATGCCGAAACCGCGAGACGAAACGAATGATACAGACGCGCCGCTGATGTTCACCGGAATTCACATTCTCGAGCCGCGAATTTTCGAATACATTCCCCGCAGCGTGTTTTCAGATTCCGTAGTCGACGTATACCCAAAGGCGATGGCCAACGGCGAACGAATTGCCGCCCATGTCGGCGAAGGCATGTGGTACGAGCTGTCAACACTGCAACGGTATCTCGACATCAGCCTGGCGCTGCTTCGGTCGCAAGGCCGGAATGTGTTTGAGGGAAACGGAACAGCAATCGACGACGGGGCCGAAGTGCGCGACGCAATTCTTTGGGACGAAGTGGTGGTCGAATCCGGCGCCAAAATATTGCGAACGGCAATCGGCGACCGGGTTCGTGTACGCGCGAACGAATTATTCGAAGATGCTATCGTCGTCCGGGCCGATTTGGTCGCAGGCAAGACTCCACCTGCCAAGGCGCTGAAGGGCTATGCGAAAGACGACAAGTTTGTCGTGCCTTTATCGCGATGATAAGATTCGCTTACGTCAGAATCCCCCGCTAGACTGCGCCTTGATCCAGTTACTGCGATCATTAAGCGCCTGCCGCTCCGACACGTCGGGGTTCTGACCAGCGCTGCATGAGTTCGGTAATCACAGCCACGAGCACATTTACGGAGAGTCCCCAAACAAGACTCGAAGAATACCTTGCGCGGCACGGACAAACGAAGCGCCGGGTGGAGCCGCTCACGCCGGACGCATCAACGCGCGTTTATTTTCGCGTGCCGTGGAAGCGCGGGACGGCAGTTGCCGCGGTCTACCCAGAAGCTTTCGACGAAACGGTCCAACCTTATCTGGACGTCACGCGCTTGTTTCTCGAATGCAAACTGCCGGTGCCGGAAATCTACGATGTCGATGGAAATGTCGGCGTGATCATCCAGGAGGACCTCGGCGACAACCAGTTGTGCAAGGTATTCGAAACCGCGTCCGAAGACGAGCGCGAGGCGCTGTTGGAGCAGGCGATCGAAATCATATCTCGCATTCAAGCAGCAACTTCAAGGGCCTTCGAGCGCGACTCGATTTGCAGTCGCCTGGCGTTTGACGAGCCGAAACTGGCGTGGGAACTGAATTATTTTTACGAGCATTACTTCGGCAGCCTGCGAAAAGAGTCGTTGACGCACGGGCAAACGGCCGAGTTGCAAAGCGAGCTCAACGACATCGCGGCAGAGCTGGCAGCGTGCGCGCGCGTGCTATGTCATCGTGATTATCACTCGGCAAATCTACTTGTCGATAAGAAGGGCAACATTCGTATCGTTGACCATCAAGACGCACGCATGGGGCCGGCGAGCTACGATTTGGTTTCGCTCTTGATGGATCGCCAGCCGGAGCCGCCATCGCTGGCTGAGGTGCGCGCGCATCGCTTGTTTTTTCTGGAAGCGCGACGGCAGCAAGCACTGGCCGCGATCGACCCAGACGATTTTTGCAAAGAATTCCGGCTGATGACAATTCAACGCGGCTTGAAAGCAATCGGGACCTTTTCATATCAGACTGCCGTTTGCGGTCGCGGTGCATTCTACGAAAGGCACATCAAGCCGACGATGATGATCGTTTTGCAGGCGGCCGAATGGCTAGAAAGATTTCCCGTTTTGCAGCGAATGATTAAAGCGAGACTGTAGCGCAAGCTCTGGGTTGTCCGCTTGAGCGAGACGAACAAATTACCAAATGACTGAAGCTATCAAGATGCAAACTATCGAATTGATGAAACAGCCGCAGACCTATATCGGCGAGCTTTCAAAGCATATCGGCGAAGAAGTGACGCTGAAGGGTTGGCTTTACAACATGCGCTCGAGTGGCAAGCTGATGTTTCCGCAGTTGCGAGACGGCACCGGCGTCGTCCAGGGTGTTGTCGCGAAGAACGCAATTGCCCCGGAAGTTTGGGAAGCATTGAAGCCGCTCGGCCAGGAATCGGCATTGATTGTTCGCGGGCGAGTCCGCGAAGACGCGCGCGCCCCCGGCGGCGTTGAAATCGACGTTGTCGATGCTACGGTTGTCCAAAACGCGCATGAGTATCCGATCACGCCGAAGGAACACGGGACAGAGTTTTTGCTTGACCACCGTCATCTCTGGCTGCG
Source organism: Pyrinomonadaceae bacterium (assembly GCA_036001745.1). Classification (GTDB taxonomy): domain Bacteria; phylum Acidobacteriota; class Blastocatellia; order Pyrinomonadales; family Pyrinomonadaceae; genus UBA11740. Next base: position 5,697 of record DASYTZ010000155.1, on the reverse strand, counting down.
CTCGAAAAAGCAGCACGCGATTCTCAAGGTCCGAGCCACAGTTGTGCGCGCGGTCCGCGACTATCTCGACAACAACGGCTTCACTCTGTGCGACACGCCCATCTTCACGCCTGCGGCGTGCGAAGGCACAACAACACTGTTCGAAGTTGATTATTTCGGCGACGAGAAAGCCTACCTGACGCAATCCGGCCAGCTTTACAACGAAGCGACGGCGGCGGCTTTTGGAAAAGTGTATTGCTTCGGGCCCACGTTTCGCGCCGAGAAATCAAAGACGCGCCGGCACCTCACCGAGTTTTGGATGGTCGAGCCTGAGATGGCTTACGCAACACTCGATGATGTAATGGATTTGTCTGAGCAGTTCCTTTCGTACATCGCTGCCCGTGTTTTGGAAGATCGAAAGGAAGAATTGAAAACGCTTGAGCGCGATATGTCGAAGCTCGAAGCGATTGTGCCACCCTTTCCACGTCTGCATTACGAGAAGGCCATCGAGATGCTGCACGAAGGATTTGCGGAAGGCGCGCTGGAAAACAAATTCGAGTGGGGTGGCGACCTCGGCTCGCCGGACGAAACTTACATCTCCAGCAAGTTCGATAAACCGGTGATGGTGCATCACTATCCCGCGGCGGTGAAGGCCTTCTACATGAAGCGCGATCCGGAACGGGACGATCTCGCGTTGGGAGTTGATGTGCTGGCGCCCGAAGGCTACGGCGAAGTCATCGGTGGCGGCGAGCGTGCGACGTCGATCGAGTTTCTCGAGCAGCAAATCGCAGCACATGACCTGCCGAAAGAAGCGTTCGAATGGTATCTCGACCTGCGTCGTTACGGCAGCGTGCCGCACGGCGGCTTTGGCATGGGCATCGAACGCTGCACTGCCTGGATGTGCGGAACGGAGCACATTCGCGAGACGATTCCGTTTCCGCGAATGCTGTACAGACTAAGACCTTAGTGATGAGCCATGAGTGATGCAGAACTTCGCACTGAATTCAACGAATGGGCGCGCCGGCAAGGGTGTTGAGATGGAGCGCAGTCATCGGTCCGTTGGCCAGGAAATGAATCTTAACGCGACCCGACTGAATCGCACGGCCGCTCTTCTTCTTGTCATTGCGTCGATCGCTTTCGCGCCGGTGGCGCTTATTGCGCAAGGCACGAGATCGGCGACGACTGTAACCGAGCAATCCGTCCGGAAATACATGGAAGCGCTGGCAAGCGACGAGATGCGCGGACGAGGCAGCGCAACCGCGGATGAACTCGCGGCGGCGAAGTACATCGCATCGCAATTGAAAGCTTTGCAGATTGAACCCGCCGGCGGCAATGAGTATCTGCAAACAGTGAAGTTCACGCGCAGGATGCGCGGTGCGGCTCCTGATGCGCCGCCCGTTGAAGCGACGACGACGAACGTCGTGGGCATTCTGCGCGGTAGCGATCCGAAATTGACTAAAGAGACGATTCTGTTGTCGGCGCATCTCGATCATCTGGGCGTCCGGGTCGGCATGCCAGGCGACAACATTTACAACGGCGCCGACGATGACGCCTCGGGAGTCACCGCGGTCCTGGAGTTGGCCGAAGCGCTCGCGACCGGACCCAAGCCAAAGCGCACCGTTGTCTTTGTGCTCTTTGGCAGCGAAGAAATCGGCGGCTATGGGGCGCGCTATTTTCAGGAGCATCCGCCCGTTCCGATCGAAACGTTTGTTGCCAACCTGGAGTTTGAAATGATCGGGAGGCCCGATTCGGCCGTTGCCCCGCATACGCTCTGGCTCACCGGATATGAACGGTCTAATCTCGGACCGGAGCTCGCGAAGCACGGGGCGCGTCTGGTTGCCGACCCGCATCCCGAAGAGAATTTCTTTCGCCGATCAGATAACTATGTGCTGGCGACAAGAGGTATCATCGCGCATACGGTTTCGAGTTACGGCCTGCACCCCGACTATCACCGCCCGAGCGACGATCTGGCACACGTCGATTTTAAGCATATGACCGACGCCATCGCATCGATGGTCGAACCAGTGCGTTGGTTAGTCAACAGTGATTTCAAGCCGCAATGGAACCAAGGCGGCAAGCCACAAGAATGACGACGAGCGAAAGAATAGTAACAATCTTCGGCGGCTCCAAGTGCTGCGAAACGGACGCCGAATATCAAGAGGCGCATCGCGTCGGCGAATTGCTGGCCGACGCAGGCTTCACGATTTGCACCGGCGGTTATTCCGGCGTGATGGAGGCCGCCAGCCGCGGCGCGCACGAACGCGGTGGTCGCGTCATCGGCATCACGATGACGCAGTTCACAATTGAGCCGAACAAATATTTGACTGAGAAAATTCCTTCCGCGCATTTCTACGAGCGGCTCCAGCGGTTGATCACTCAGTCCGTCGGATACATTGCTTTGCGTGGCGGCATGGGAACCGTGACGGAAATTTCTTTGGTGTGGAACAAAATGCAGACGCGCGTGCTCGAGCCGCGGCCGCTGGTTCTTCTGGGTGACTGCTGGCCGCCGATTGTCGCGGCATGGCAGAGGCATCTCGCGGTCAACGATGATGATGTGAAGCTTTTGAAATTCGCCACGACGCCGGAAGAGGCGGTGGCGATAATTCCACGCGAGGCTGCTGCCGTGGCGCAGGCGACATAATCCACAGATTACGCAGATTACACAGATTCAAATGGAAACGCATTAGCATCAACCTGATTGTTTTGCTCTGCGTAATCTGCGTAATCGGCGGATAAATTCTTATGAAGCGTTGTCCGAAATGCCATCGAGCTTACGAAGACGAAACGCTGAGATTCTGTCTCGAAGACGGCAGTCCGCTGTTCGATGAGCGCGATTCTCAGGCGCCCGCGACAGAGATTCTGCCAGACAGAGGCACGCCAACCCTGAAATCCACGGGCCCGACCGTCCCGACTTACGTGAGTGGCGATGTGGCAAGTCCCGAACGCGCGCCCACGCGCAGCTCAAATCCGATTCTCACGGTCGGCGTCGTAGCGATTGCCCTTCTTCTTTTCGCGCTGGTCGCGATTGCCGGTTTCTTCGTTTTGCGACAGAGCGGCGAGAAAGATTCGCGCGTCACTCAAACGGCCACACCGTCGGACAGTTCTACGCCGGCGAAGCACAACGACGCCGCCACGCCCGGCGAAACCGCAACTCAGCAAACTAACTCGCCCCTGAAGATTAGCGCGACGGCGTCATCAATCCGTCTGGCAGTGCAAGCGAACACGTACTATGCATCGAATGCGATCGACGGAAAACGCACGACGGCGTGGATTGAAGGCGTGGACGGCCCGGGCATCGGCGAATGGATTCGCTTTGATTTCGATCGCGAGATCAATCTGCACCGCATTCTTTGGCAGCCCGGCTATTTCAAGAGTCCGATGATTTGGAGTCAGAACAACCGGCTGGCGTCCGTGACCGCGGAATTTTCGGATGGCAGCTCGCGCGAGATTACTTTCGCCGATCGCATGGACAGTCAGAAAACCGATGCCGGATCTGTGCGGACGAAATGGGTGCGGTTCGTGATCAAGTCCGTCTATTACGGCACCGATCCCGACACCGCGCTTTCGGAAGTTGCGTTCGAGTGGGAGCCGTGACGTTTGCGATTGAGTATGGCTGGAGATTCAAACAAAACGAGCAGCGATCAACTCCCCGGCGCGGGCAAAACGGTCGGCATTCTCGGCGTGCCGTTAGCTTTTGGCCAGAGCATGCTCGGCGTTGAGCTCGGTCCATCTGCCACACGCGTCGCCGGTTTGGCTCCCAAGATCGCCCAGCTCGGGTATGAAGTTAACGACCGCGGCGACCTGCGTGTCGAGCGGCCTCGAACTTATCCGCGCGAAGGGGAGAAGCTGAAATACCTCAACGAAGTTTTCGCGACCTGTTCGGAACTGGCAGCGGAAACCGAAAAGATCGTCGATGCGGGCGAGTTGCCGCTGACAATCGGTGGCGACCACTCGATCGCGATTGGCTCGCTCGGCGGCATCGCGAAAGCTTACCGCGAACGAGGCGAGACGCTCGGATTGATTTACCTCGACGCGCATGCCGACATGAACACTGACGAGACGACGCCGTCCGGCAATATTCATGGAATGCCGCTGGCGGTGCTGCTCGGGTTTGGTGCGCCTGAATTAGTTAGCATCGGCGGTCACGGTCCAAAGTTTGACGTCAAGACATGCGCGCACATCGGCGGGCGCGATCTCGATCCGGGCGAGCGCAAATTGATCAGAGAACTCGGCATCCGATTCTTCACGATGCGAGAAATCGACGAGCGCGGACTGAGCGTTTGCATCGACGAGGCAATTGCCATCGCGAGTAGGGGCAGCGCGGGCTTTGCGGTCACGTTCGATGTGGATGTGTTGGATCCCGGGGACGCCCCCGGGTCAGGCACACTGGTGCGCGGTGGGTTCACCTATCGCGAAGCGCACCTGGCAATGGAGAAAATTGCCGAGAGCGGCAGGATGCGCTCGCTGGAAGTGGTCGAAGTCAACACCGCGCTCGACGTAAACAATCGCACTGCTGAGTTGGCAGTTGAGCTAATTCTGTCGGCATTGGGCAAGACGATCCTGTAGCGCAAGGTTGTTAACTTGCGCGCAAAATAACATTTTGCGGTACTCATGACGAAGAAACTCCGCATTGGCGTAATTTTCGGTGGCCGCTCAGGCGAGCACGAAGTTTCCGTGCGCTCGGCGCGTTCGGTGATTGATGCGATCGACAAAACAAAATACGAGGTTGTGCCGATCGCAATCACGAAGGAAGGGAATTGGCTCGGGCCTGCGGCGGCTGCGCGCCTGCTGCCGCAAGCGACACGGGGACGACTCTCCGCAAACGCCCTCGGCAACACCGCTAAAGACGTGGCGATCCTTGGCGACCCTTCACGCACAGGGTTGATGCGACTGGACAGTGGCGATCACTCCTCAGAAAAGCTGGACGTGGTCTTCCCGGTTCTGCACGGCACGTACGGCGAAGATGGAACGCTTCAGGGCCTGCTTGAGTTGGCGGCGATTCCCTTTGTCGGCTGCGGCACGTTGGCGTCGGCGTGCGGCATGGACAAGGTGGCGATGAAGGCCCTGTTCAAAGAAGCAGGCCTGCCGATTTGTGCTTACACGTGGTTCCTGCGATCCGAATGGGAAACTGACCCGAACAAAGTTACGCGACGTGTTCGCAAAGAAATTGGCTTTCCATGTTTTGTGAAGCCGGCGAATCTTGGCTCATCGGTTGGCGTTTCAAAAGCCGCCGACAAAGCTTCGTTCGCCAAAGCCGTCGAGCTTGCGGCACGTTACGATCGAAAGATCATCATCGAGGAACTGGTTGTTGGCCGCGAAATCGAATGCGCGGTGATGGGCAACGACCAGCCTCAAGCGAGCCTGCCGGGCGAGTACGTAATTCACGAAGAGTCGGCGCGGTTCCTCGACTACACGGAAAAATATTCCAGCACAGGGCACGTCGAGTTCATAGTGCCAGCGCGCATCTCAAAGTCGGTGATCAAGAAGATTCAGGCGATGGCGGTGAGAGCTTACAAGGCCATCGACGCGTCGGGTCTGTCTCGCGTCGATTTCTTCCTGAAGAAAAACGGCGAACTCCTCGTCAACGAAATCAACACGCTGCCGGGTCTCACAGACGTTTCAGGCTTTCCGAAGATGTGGGAAGCCTCCGGAATTCCTTTTCCAAAGCTGATCGATCAATTGATTACGTTCGCAATCGAACGTCACGGCGATCGGGCG
>DASYTZ010000154.1:0-19387 GCA_036001745.1 Pyrinomonadaceae bacterium | reverse complement strand
CTTCGTCAGCAGATGCATTTCGAATAATGAACGAGCCAGAATTGAATTTCCGTCCGGCAACATCGAATGGCTCTTCGGCAGAATCAAAGGAGGCTTTGCGCAAGCGATAGCGAAGCGTGACCAGATTGTTGTCGGCGTTCGAGTTCACCAGATAGACCGAACCGCTGCCAGTCACGCCTCCGGCTGAACGAATGTCTCCATTGACGCGATCCATTGCTGCATCAAGAACCTTCGTATCCGTAATGCGCACGACTTGAACGTTAGCTGCTTCGCCGAATGTCCAGCCCGTGTCGTCGTAAACACTCTGCTGCGGATCGCGCGGGCTCCAATACTGATAGTCGAGCAAAGCGTCGGCGATGCGGCTGTACGGTTGATCCATGCGCACGAGATAACTGCCCGCGGGGAACGTACGCGACTCGGTGTCTTCTTTTTTCGCTGGCGATGACGACGGGCTCGCACTGGCTTGTGGTGATGGCGAAGATGTGGCGCCACGCGCGTTACCGCGGCCAGCCTTCTTCTTTACCGTCACAGTGAAAGGCGCGGTGGCGCGATGTACTTCGCAACCTTGCGCCTGCATCAAGCGCAACAGCCCTGCTTGATTGCCGGGTCGCGGATCGTCGGCGGGAAAGACGTAAGCCGCCGGCCCTTCGTTCTTCGGCTTTTCGATCGAACGTTTTGATTTCAAGTAGAAGTTTTTGAGGAAAAGCTTCTGATTCTTGTTGAAGTAATCGAGCGATACGAGCAACGCCGTCTGCTCGTAATTATTGTTGTTACGCTGTGACCACTTCGCGCGCGGCAGCGGCGGGTTCTGCTTGTACCAGGTGCGTTCATATTCACCCGGCGACAGCGTTCGGACGAGCGTGTCGGCTCCGGCGTTGCCGAACGTTTCATACAATCGGCTGATGCCGTTGTGCGTCGCCGCGATGAACATCAGATAACCCGGCGACCAGGTGTCGAACGTGCCATGCGCGAACACGCCGGGCATGCCGAACTTCGTCATCTCGGAAACATTCTTCCAACCGATCAATTGCCACTCGTCAGTCAGGATCGGATCGACCCAGGCGTTGTAGGGCCCGTCGCCGATCGTGTTGTCGTAAAGATAAGGAACCGATTCGTGGAGGTCGTGCAGCACCTGCGGCTTCCAACTGAGATAAGTGTTCAGAACATTTCGCGTAAGTTTCAGCGACAAGCCCATCGCATCGCGATTGTTGTCGTGCGCCACGTAATGGCCCCAGTAGAGCAGCGGCGGCCAGTTCTCGCCCGGATGTGCCAGATGCCAGTTGTAAACATCAACCATGCGATCGCGGCCATCGACTTCCACCACCGGCGTAATCAAAGTGACCATGCCATCGCGAATCGACTTGATGTACGGGCTTTCGTCAACGGCGAGCCGATACGCCAGTTCCATCAGGGCCGTTGGCGCGCCTGTCTCAGGCGAGTGAATTGTGCCGGTGATGTAATAGATCGGGAACGATTGGTCGACGAGCCGGTCAGCTTCCGCGTCGTCCATATTGATCGTGCGCGGATCGGCGAGCTTCGTCAGTCGCGCGCGATTCTCTTCCAGCTTTGCCAGCAAGCTTTCGGAAGCGATCGCCACCGCAATCATCTCGCGCCCTTCTTCCGTCGTGCCAATTGAAAAGACTTTCACGCGCGGCGATGCTTTTTCGAGCATACGCATGTATTTGTAAACATCTTCGGCGTACGGTAGTTTGCCCGGCGCGCCCGCCACATCGCCGAGCACCGCTTTTGGCGTCGGCACATTTGGCGACGCCGGCAGATAATCGGTCAACGGTGAGTTGAAGAATTTTTCCGTCGTGTACTCAGCGATCTTCTTCGTGTAATCCTCGTCGATTACCTGATTCGGATCGCGCGCATAACCGTTCTGAGCACGGATCGAAAGCGCGGCCGCGGAAATCAAAAGAAACGCCGCGCACAGCAACCTGCTGAATTTTCTTAAATGCATTCTCGCTCCTTGGAATCTGCCGGCATGAAATTAACTTGAGAGAAGAAGATGCTTTTAAGCTAAACGTGAGAGTAAGTCAACAAATCAGCGGAGCGAGAAGTGACCTAATTTCGGTGTTTCCTCTGTGTCCCTCTGCCAAAACCTCCGCGCTCCTCTGCGGTTAAGAGCGGTCTGAAAGCTTAACCGCAGAGGAAAAGCCCGAGGTAGGCGCAGAGACCGCCGAGGATGAGTCGAGAGTTTCAAATTAGTACCACGGAGCGGGCGATACTCTTTGCAAAACTCAGGTGCGATTCCTAAAATCACAGCAAGTCCAAAACTGCAAAAGCCGTGGCCCAATCGAAGCAAGAAACTGAAGACCCTTCGCGGCGCTCGCCCGATGCAGACGCCGCTAATCCGCAGCCGCCCGCTGAAACCGCCGCGCCCGAGGTCAAACCCATCAGCAAAGTCGCCGGCGGGATGACGGCCGCGCTGACGGCGGCGCGGTTTGCCTGGAGCGAAATGGGAGTGGTGCGTGGCACACGAACACTCCTCCAACTCAATCAAAAACAAGGCATTGATTGTCCCGGCTGCGCGTGGCCTGAGCCTGATGGCGAGCGCTCGCACTTCGAATTCTGCGAAGAAGGCGCGAAGCATGTTGCCGATGAAGCGACGAAGAAGCGCGTCACATCCGAGTTCTTTGCGAAGTGGACTGTCCGCGAATTAGCCGAACAATCAGATCTCTGGCTGAACCAGCAGGGGCGGCTGACGCAGCCGATGATCCTGCGCGAAGAATCTCAACACTACGAACTAATTCAGTGGCAGGATGCGTTTGCCTTGATCGCGCAGGAGCTGAACTCGCTCGCTTCGCCTGACGAAGCGATTTTTTACACCTCCGGTCGCACCAGCAACGAAGCTGCTTTTCTTTATCAGCTCTTCGTGCGGCAGTTCGGCACGAACAATCTGCCGGATTGCTCGAACATGTGCCACGAATCGAGCGGCACCGGCATGAAAGAAACTCTCGGGTTCGGCAAAGGCACTGTGACACTGGAAGACTTCGATCTTTGCGACGCGATTTTTGTCATTGGCCAGAATCCCGGCACGAACCATCCGCGCATGTTAACGACCTTGCAGAACGCCAAGCGACGCGGCTGCACGATCGTCCACATCAATCCGCTGCCCGAAACGGGCACGACGCGGTTCAAGCATCCGCAAGAGTTCTGGACCTGGCTCGGTGAGGGAACGAAGCTCGCCGATTTGTTTGTGCAAGTGCGCATCAACGGCGACGTTGCTCTGCTCAAGGGCATCATGAAAGAAGTTCTCGATGCCGAAGAGCGCCGGCCCGGCGAAGTTCTCGATCAAGAGTTTATTGATCAGTACACGACTGGATTCGCAGAGTTCAGGGATACCTTGAACAAAGTTCACCTCGGCGACATCCTCGAACAATCAGGAATCCGGAAGTCGCAAATCGAAGATGCCGCGCGCATCTTCTTGAATTCGGAACGCGTGATTTTCTGCTGGGCGATGGGCCTGACTCAGCACAAGAACGCGGTCGCGAATGTTCAGGAGATCGTCAACCTGATGATGCTGCGCGGACAGTTGGGCAATCCGGGCGCGGGCCTTTGCCCAGTGCGCGGCCACAGCAACGTGCAGGGCGATCGCACGATGGGAATTTGGGAGCAGCCAACCCCTGAATTCCTCGACAGCTTGGAACGGGAATTTGGTTTTAGCGCGCCGCGGAATCACGGCTTCGATACCGTTCATGCGATTCAGGCAATGCACGAGGGCAAAGCCAAAGTGTTCTTCGCGCTCGGTGGAAACTTTTTATCGGCGACGCCGGACACCGAATACACGGCAGAAGCTTTGCGACAGTGCCGTTTGACCGCGCATGTTTCCACGAAGTTGAATCGCGCGCATTTGATTACAGGCCGCCAGGCTTTGATTCTGCCATGTCTTGGACGGACTGAAGTTGATCAGCAAGCGGGCGGGCCGCAGTTTGTGACGACTGAGAACTCAATGGCCGTCGTCGAAGAGTGGCATGGAAAGTTGGAGCCGGCATCAGAACATCTGTTGAGCGAGCCAGCGATCGTCGCCGGATTGGCTAAGGCAGTTTGTTCAACAAACTTAAGTTTGTCAGACATTAAGACTGATTGGGACGGCCTGGTAGCTAATTACGATCGCATTCGTGACGCAATCGAACACGTCGTGCCGGGATTTGAAAACTACAACGAGCGCGTGCGTCAGCCGGGTGGTTTCTATCTGCCGAATCCCATTCGCAAACGCGAATTCAAAACCAAGGATGGGAAAGCTCATTTCACAGTTCATCCGCTGCCGGAAATCAAACTTGCGCCCGACCAATTTCTGATGATGACGATGCGCAGCCACGATCAATTCAACACGACGATCTACGGCCTCGACGATCGGTATCGCGGAATTCACAATGGGCGGCGCGTAGTGTTTCTCAACCAACAGGACATTCATTTACTCGGGCTGGAAAATGCAGACCTCGTCGATTTGGTTAGCCATTTCAATGGCGAGGAGCGGGTCGCCCGCAGCTTCCGAATCGTGCCGTACAACATTCCGCGGCGCTGCGCGGCCACGTATTTCCCGGAGGCGAACGTGCTCGTGCCAATCGATCATTTTGCCGACAAGAGTCACACGCCGGCATCGAAGTCGGTGGTGATCAGTATTCGACCGGCAGAGACTTTCACCACAGAGGACACAGAGAAGAACGTTTAGGCAATTGTCAGAATGCGAAGTCGCTCTCTAATGGTTAGTGTTTTCTCTGTGTCCTCTGTGGTTAAACTTCCTCTGTGCCCTCTGTGGTTAATTATTCGGACATGACAGCCCAAGTCACATCGAAACGCGATCTCTACGATCAGCTCACCACCCAGCTTTCGAGTCTGCTCGCGGGTGAGCGCGATTTGATCGCGAACGCGGCGAACTTCTCGGCTTTCATCTTTCATTCGCTCCCCGATTTGAATTGGGCGGGATTCTATTTTGCTAAGGATGGCGAACTGGTGCTTGGGCCATTTCAAGGCAAACCAGCGTGCGTGCGCATCCGAATTGGCCAGGGCGTCTGCGGCGCCGGCGCTGCGAAATGCGAAACCGTCGTTGTGCCAAACGTGCATGAGTTTCCCGGTCACATCACTTGCGACAGCGCATCGAATTCTGAAATCGTGGTACCGTTGATGAAGGATTCGCGATTGATTGGTGTACTCGATCTCGATAGTCCAGTGCTGGGACGGTTTGACGAGCAAGATGCAACAGGGTTGGAGAATCTGCTCAACGTATTTTTGGAATCAACTGAGCTGAAAGCTCCGTAGGAGCGAAATATTTATAGAAATATTTCGGCCCTAACGGGCCTCCGGAAAACATCACGAATGACGATCAGTGAAATCAGGATTCCCGCAATCGTCGCCGTCAGCGGCTTGTCGTCGAACACCGGCAAGACAACGCTTGCCTGTGAACTGATCGAACGCCTGCCCGGCTGGGAAGCGATCAAATTGACGCGTGGGCATTATCGCTCGTGTGGCAAAGATCCTAGCGGCTGTTGTGTCAGCGATTTACTGCGTGACGAGCCGTTGATTCGTTCGGGGCGCGACGCGAACTATGAGAAAGGCAAAGACACGGGCCGGTTCTGGGACGCCGGTGCGTCGAATGTTCATTGGGTCATCGTCGGCGAAGATCAAGTTGAAGACGGCATCAAACGCGCATTATCGCTGGTGCAAAGCGTAGGCGTGATTGTCGAAGGCAATAGTTTCCTGGATTATGTGAAATCGGATTTCGCAATCATGTGCGCCCGCGCCGGTGAAAACAAATTGAAGACTTCCGCGCGCCGAACGCTGGAAAAGGCCGACGCGCTTTATCTTTCGACGATTGACGATTGCGGTCGCGAAACCGCAATTGATCGATTTCAGGGTTGGCGGGCTAGCTTGACGAGTAACCTCGATTTGAATGGGTTGCCAGTCTTCACGCGCGAGGATATGCCGCGGCTAATCCAGCGAATTTGCGCATGCCTTAATTCCTCTGTGTCCTCTGTGGTTAATTTTTAGGCGGTCGTGATCACCATCCGCAAATCAGAAGAGCGCGGCCACTTTGATTTTGGTTGGCTCGATACGTATCACACTTTTTCCTTCGATCAATATTACGATCCGGCGCACATGCACTTTCGCAGCCTGCGTGTCATCAACGAAGATCGGGTAGCGCCTGGCAAAGGTTTCCCCACGCACTCGCATCGCGACATGGAAATCATCACCTACATTCTGTCAGGCGCGCTCGAGCATCGCGACAGTATGGGAAACGGTTCGGTGATTCGTCCGGGCGACGTGCAGCGCATGAGCGCCGGCAACGGCGTTGCGCACAGCGAATTCAATCCATCACAGACTGAACCTGTGCATCTGCTCCAAATCTGGATAATGCCGCGCGCGCCCGACCTGCCGTCGAGCTACGAACAGAAATATTTTTCCGAAGAAGGGCGGCGTGGCCGTCTGCGTCTCGTGGCTTCGGAAGCTGGCCGCGACGGCTCAGTGATAATCCAGCAGGACGCGCGCGTGTACGCAGGGATTCTCGCGCCCGATTCGGCGATCGAACACACGCTTTCCGACAACCGTCACGCCTGGATTCAAATTGCCCGCGGCACGTTGAATGTCAACGGACACGATTTGAGACAGGGCGATGGCGCAGCGATCAGTAACGAGAACTCTCTCAAACTCGTTTCCGCCGACGAAGCGGAATTGCTCTTATTTGATCTTGCCTAAGGTTTGTTTGTATCGGGCGCAGGCGCCTGAACAGCTCTTAGTTGACCAACGATTTCTTCAATCCGCTTGGCCTGACTTTCGATAGTTTCCGCGCGGCGGCGTGACTTCTCGCTCAACTCCTCACGTAAAAGTAATTGTGCCTGGCCCAACAGCGCAGCGAGTGGATTGTTGATTTCATGTCTGACGCGCGCGACCAGTGCGGCGGCTTCTGAAAGCTTTTTTTCGTAGTCTTCAACCACGGCGCGCAAACGTGCCAACTCGTGGTCCTGGGGCGATTCTGTTTGGCTCATTTAATCCCGCTTGATGTTGTTCGGATTCATCGAGCATGAGAAGCGGCGTACATCAGGATGCCGTCGCGCTATTTTGCTGATCGGAACGCGTTAGCGCAAGAATTTTTTTGTTATCGGTGCGATAAGGAAAACGATGCGCGCGACAGTAGTGACCTAATTTCGGCGTCTCCTCTGTGTCGCTCTGCGAAAACCTCCGCGCTCCTCTGCGGTTAAGAGACATCTGAAAGCTTTACCGGAGAGGAAAGCCGAGGTAGGCGCAGAGACCGCCGAGGATGAGTCGAGAGTTTCAAATTAGGACCCTACTCGCGCGACCGCAAGTTTGACTTGGTACTGCGAGTTACGTAAATTCGATTTCGCTGTTGGGAGGTCGTCTAACGGTAAGACTGCGGACTCTGGATCCGCCTATCGGGGTTCGAATCCCTGCCTCCCAGCCAAATAAATCGGAGCGAGCATAACTCGGCGGGCGGCTCGCCATTTTTGTGTTGCTAAGCAGACTCGCTTACGGCTCTTTGTAGACCACTCCGTCTTTCATCACGAACCGCACGCGTCGAAGGGCCGAGACGTCTCGAGTGGGATCGCCGTCAACCGCAATCAAGTCAGCGAACAACCCGCTTTTCACGCGGCCGATCTTCTCTTCCATGTGCAGTATCCGCGCGTCGATTGAGGTCGCGGAGCGCAGCGCGTCGATGATTGGCATCCCCCAGGCAACCATCGTCTCGATCTCGCGCGCCTCGTCACCGTGAGCGAATACGCCAACGTCGCTGCCGCTGGCGATGGTGACGCCGGATTCGAGCGCCTGTTTGAAAACCTTCTTCTTGTTTTCCATCGTCGCGGCGCTGGCGACCGACAGCGTCGGGCACAATGCGACGCCGCGTTCTTTCATCAGTCGAAACAGTTCGGGAGTGAGACCATCACCGTGCTCGATTGTTTCGACGCCGGCCAGGATCGCGCGCCGCGAGCCTTCTGTCGAAGTTGAGTGCGCAGAGACCGGAATGCCTGCGCTCTTCGCGACTTCGACGGCGAGTTTCAATTCATCCAGTGTGAACGTCGCATGCGCTGTCCCGCCCGCACCCCAGCGATAGTCAGCGTACACCTTTACCCAATCGGCGCCTTTCCCAATCTGTTCGCGCACCACGCGCGTCAATTCATCGGCGCCACTGGCTTCTTCCGCGCCCTGTGGCACGTCCCATTCCGACGCGAAACCCTTCGGGCCGTAACTGCCGGTCGCGACAATCGCGCGCGTCGCCACAAACAGACGCGGACCCGGGATGATTCCCTGATTCACCGCTTGCTTCAATCCCACATCGGCGTACCCCGCGCCTTCGGTGCCGAGGTCGCGCAGTGTTGTGAACCCGGCCATCAAAGTGTTGCGCAAATGATTTGTCGCTCGCGCCACGCGCAGGCTCAACGCTTCGCGCGCCACCTGATCGTTCCAAACCGTTTCGCTGTAAGGATGAAGCAGGATGTGCGAGTGCGCGTCGATCAATCCCGGCATCAGCGTCATGCCGGGCATATCGATCAGTTTTGCGTCAGCAGGAGTTTTGATTTCATTCGCCGGGCCAACGGCTTCGATTTTCTCGCCGCGCACGAGCACTACCCAGTTGTTGTGTAATTGGGCCGACTCGCCATCGAAGATGTGCGCGGGCTTGAGGAGATAGATCGTTTCGGGCGGCTTTGGCGCAGTCGATTGAGGTTGGGCGGATGTCGTCATCTCAGTGAATGAGGACGCAAGAATCAGGCAGACAAGAAAAAAGACGGCGGTGTGCATGTCATGATCCTTTCCGAAGCAAAATCCGAACGCTAGTTATGGTAATTACATACTTGACTGCCCGGAGGAGGGCTAGCGAAATTGGCGATAGACAACGGTCCCGGCCCCGGCCAAGGCGCTAGCCGCTGCACCTAGGAGTCCGAATACCCATTGTTTTCCCATGGGCCATTCGAACGACCGATTCCAAAAATTGGGGAAAAAGAAATATACGACACCAAGAAAGCCATTCAACAAAGTAATTAGAATAACGAAGAAAATATTGGAGGGTCTATGGAAGAATGGAACTGACATCGTCCTTGACGCACGCCGATGTACGGTTGAAGACTCCAAATCTTTGCGTTCGGCCTCAAGCTCAATTTGCGAAATGTCAGGGCTGACATACGTAATCACCCTACTGTGAACGACTCGAAGATCGTTCATATGAAATGTCAGGGCTGACTATCACGTGGCTTCTTTTTCTTTGAGGCTTTTGTTTCCTTCTCGGTGGTTTTTGTCGATTCGCAAATACGTTTCGCATGTTTACCGCGCACGAGTTCGCCCAAATCAGAGCGTTTGTAATCCGCTTTGCCCCAGTCGTTGAGTTCGGTCTTAGCCATTGTTGTCGCCGTTATCCGAGAGAGGCAGGCCCTCAAGGTACAAGGTCTCTGGGCTGATGTCTTGTTCATGCGGCCATTGAACCGTCCCGAAGGCGATATCAACCTGCTTGAAATAATTCAGGTCTTTCAGTTCACGGAAGACTTCGTAATCGAGGTAGGGCTTGGCATCGAATCTCTTGAAGCTGCCATCGCTGAAGCGCAGGTCAAGAGAAAAATCATTATTGGCCTTTACAGCAGTAACTTTCTTCATTTTTGCCGCCTTGTTACTTCAGAGGATCGATCTTAAAAACTTGCTGCCCGTTTACCGCCAGATCCCAATCAGCCATCAGTTCGTCCTGATGAATCTCAATCCAGGCTTGTACTAGTTGAGCTTAGAACGCCGAAGCGAGCCCTCTATGAGATTGCCCTCCGGTATTGATATGACGGCTTCCTCATCGCTGTACTGCACATGAACGTGCGGCTTGTGATGTTTTCTATTATCGAAGTAATACATCAAGACGATAACGCCGTAGAACATCGAAATGACAGGCATCGATGAGGCTTCCTCTCAATTTGTAACTCGTCCAATCATCACAACTGAGACGCCCCGACAGCTTCACGAACCTTGCCGTTTTCGCCGATAGCTTTTGCTTCTGCTTTCGCCGTTGCTTCCAGGGCCGCCTGCGCCGCCGCGAGTCGCGCAACCGGCACGCGATACGGCGAGCAGCTTACGTAGTTCAAACCAATCTCATGACAAAACGCGATCGACTGCGGATCGCCGCCGTGTTCGCCGCAAATGCCAACCTTCAAATCAGGTTTGACGCTGCGGCCGCGTTCGGCGCCCAACCGCACTAGTTCGCCCACGCCTTCGGTGTCCAGCACCTGGAACGGGTCGTCGGTGAGAATCTTTCGATCGACGTAAGCCGGCAGAAAGCGTCCCGAATCATCACGGCTCAATCCAAAAGTCGTCTGCGTCAGGTCGTTTGTGCCGAACGAGAAAAACGCGGCGTGCTCAGCGATCTTATGCGCAGTCAGTGCCGCGCGTGGCAATTCGATCATCGTGCCGACTTCGTATTCGATGTTCATGCCATGTTCGCCTATGACCTGTTGCGCGACTTCATCAATCAACGCTTTCTGTTGCGCGAGCTCTTCGCTGACGGAAACAAGCGGGACCATGATTTCCAGCGTCACCTGCTTGCGCTCGCCTTTCACCTGGCAAGCAGCTTCGAAGATTGCGCGGCACTGCATGCGCGTGACCTCGGGAAATAACAAACCAAGGCGGCAACCGCGAAAGCCAAGCATGGGATTCGCTTCACGAATCCTATTGACGTGATGCAGCAGTTGGCGCTTCTCGTCAATTTGATCCAACAGATGATCCATGTCGGCAAGCGTCTTTGCCTGACGGAGGGCCATCTTTAATTCGGACAATTCGCCCAGTAGTTCATCAACGTTCGGCAGGAATTCGTGCAGCGGCGGATCGAGCAGACGAATCGTCACCGGGAAGCCGGCCATTTCGCGAAAGATACCCACAAAGTCGCCGCGTTGCAGCGGCAAAAGTTGCTCCAGCGCTTTCTCGCGCGCGCCGACACCATCCGCGAGAATCATTTCACGCATCGCCGCCAGACGTTGATCGCCGAAGAACATGTGTTCGGTGCGACAAAGACCGATGCCCTCTGCGCCAAAGCCGCGTGCGGTCTTCGCATCGAGCGGCGTGTCGCCATTCGCGCGAATGCCCAGCCGGCGAAACTTGTCGGCCCACTTCATCAGTTCGTGGAAATCAGAGCCAAGCTGAGGTTGAATCGTCGGCACTTTTCCCAGAAACACTCGTCCGGTCGATCCGTCGACGGTGATCCATTCGCCCCTGGTGACAACTTCACCATTGACGCTGAATTGGTGCTGACTGTAGTCAATTTCGAGCGTGGACGCGCCGCTTACGCAAGTCTTGCCCATGCCGCGCGCCACCACGGCAGCGTGACTGGTCATGCCTCCGCGCGCCGTGACGATCGCCTGCGCGGCAACCATGCCGTGAAAATCGTCGGGGCTGGTTTCCTGACGGACCAGCACGACTTTCTCGCCTTCGCGCGCCATCTCTTCCGCTTCGTCGGGACTAAAGACAACTTTGCCCTGGGCGGCGCCGGGACTCGCCGGCAGTCCGGTCGCCAAAACTTGCGCGTCGGTTTTCGGATCGACCGTCGGATGCAGCAACTGATCGAGCTGTTCAGGAGTTACGCGCTGCACCGCGGTGGCGCGGTCGATCAACTTCTCGCTCGCCATGTCAACGGCAATGCGGACTGCTGCTGCGCCGGTGCGTTTGCCGGTGCGCGTCTGCAACATCCAAAGCTTGCCGCGTTCGATCGTGAACTCGCAGTCCTGCATGTCGCGATAATGCTTTTCGAGCAACTGCGTAATCTGCGAGAACTCCTGGTAAACCTTCGGCAGTTCCTTCTTGAGCTGGCTGATCGCATTAGGTGTGCGGGTGCCGGCGACGACGTCTTCGCCTTGTGCATTCAAGAGATATTCACCGTACAACTCTTTTTTGCCGGTGGAAGGATTGCGAGTGAAGGCAACGCCGGTGCCGCTGTCTTTGCCCATGTTGCCGAAGACCATCGCCTGCACGTTTACGGCCGTGCCCAGATCGTCCGGAATGCGATTGACGCGGCGATAGTCGACGGCGCGGCGGCCCATCCACGAATTGAAGACGGCCGCAATCGCGACGTGAAGCTGTTCGTAAGGATCGTCGGGAATCGCGTGCGCCTCCGCGAGAATGATTTGCTTTTCGGCGGCAATGATCTCGCGCAACTCTTTCGGTTTCAGATCGGTGTCTTTGCCGCCTTTGGTTTGGGCCTTGAAGCGATCCATCACGCGCTCGAATTTTTCGTGCGCGACCCCAATGACAATTTCTCCGAATAGTGAAGCGAAGCGGCGATAAGCATCTAGGGCAAAGCGCAAATCGCCAGTCTGCTCGGCCAATCCCTGCACTGTCTCTTCGTTCAGTCCGAGGTTGAGGACCGTGTCCATCATCCCGGGCATCGAAAACGCGGCGCCCGATCGCACCGACACGAGCAAAGGATTGTCCGAATCACCAAATTTCTTGCCGACTTTCTTTTCGATTTCGTGAAGCGCTTCGACAACTTGTTCCCACATCCCATCCGGGAACTGCTTGTTGTTGTCGTAGTAAGCGTTGCAGGCTTCAGTGGTGACGATCAGTCCCGGCGGCACGGGCAGACCGGCGCGCGTCATTTCGCAAAGACCGGCGCCCTTCCCGCCAAACAGAGTCTTGTTTTCGCCATTGCCTTCTTCGAAAAGGTAAACCCACTTGTGTTCTGTCTCGGCGGGTGTTTCGTCTGCTTCGGTGATTTCGAGGGTTGCTTCAGCCACGGTGTTTCTACCTCAATCAGGGGGTTTCGGGACTCAATCATACACTGAGATGGCTGACAGCGCAGCAGTCGACCCGTCGAAGGCGGCAGTTGCAAGTGACCGGGATCACACGCCATTTGGAATTTGCGCGGCGACGTGCGAAATTTCCGTTGGCGTCAAATCATGAGCGAAAACAATCAAGAGTCGAATCCTGCTTCTCTTACTTCGCGGATTCTCAGTTCGGGTTGGATTCCTAACCTCAAGTTCCTGCGGCGCATTATCGTCGCGGTGATCGGATTTACTGTGCTGCTGGTTGGTATCGCGATGATCGTGCTGCCGGGACCGGCATTCATCGTGATTCCACTCGGCTTGGCGATCCTGGCGACAGAGTTTGTCTGGGCGCGTTCGTTGTTGAAAAAGTCGCGAAGCTATTTTGAGAAGGGGAAGAAGAAGTTAACGAAGGGCTCAAAGAAATGAATCTCGATCAATACTTCGGCACAGTGGGATCGACGTCATTCGACCACGCGGTAATCCCGCCTTTCAAGTTCATCAAGCGACCAGTGAACCCGCTACGTTGCAGCGCTTCGATCGCTTTCGCGCTGCGGCCGCCCATCTTGCAGTGAACGACGGTTTCGCGATTCGGATCAATCTCGTCTTTGCGGTTGAGCACCTGGCCCAGCGGGATCAGCTTTGAATTCGGAATTTTTCCGATTTCGTATTCGTGCGGCTCGCGCACATCGATGATTTGCAGGTCGTCGCCCTTGTCGAGGCGCTGTTTTAGTTCAGTGGCGGTGATTTCTTCCATGGTTGGTTTCGCTTCGGGTTGCTGCGTGATGCCGCAAAACTGTTCGTAATCGATTAGTTCTTTTACGGTCGGATTGTCGCCGCAGACGGGGCAATCGGGGTTCTTGCGCAGCTTCAATTCGCGAAAGCGCATCCGCCACGCGTCGAAAAGAAGCAGCCGGTTCACCATAATGTCCGGTGCACCGAGAATGATCTTGATTGCTTCGTTCGCCTGAATCGCACCGATGATTCCCGGAAGCACTCCGAGAACTCCTCCTTCAGCGCAGGAAGGAACTAAACCCGGCGGCGGCGGTTCAGGATAGAGGCAACGATAGCACGGGCCGCGGTCAGCCCAAAAGACACTTGCCTGTCCTTCGAAACGAAATATCGAGCCGTAGACATTGGGCTTTCCCGTCAGCACGCAAGCGTCGTTGACGAGATAACGCGTGGGAAAATTGTCGGTGCCGTCAACGATCACATCGTAATTGACGAAAAGGTCCAGGGCGTTCTCGCTCGTCAGTTTTGTTTCATAAGTTTCTATCTTCACATGCGGATTGATGTCTTCAATTCGATCGCGCGCGGAAGCAATCTTCGGCCGGCCGACGTCTTTGGTTCCATGAATTATCTGACGTTGCAGGTTTGAAGCATCGACGACATCGAAATCGACCAGTCCAAGCCGTCCCACACCGGCCGCGGCCAGGTACATTCCCAATGGTGCTCCCAGGCCACCGGTCCCAATCATCAGCACGCTGGCGGCTTTCAATTTTCGCTGCCCAGTCATGCCCACTTCCGGCATGATCAAGTGCCGTGAATAGCGCGCGACTTCTTCGTTGGAAAGCATCGGGAGGAGCGCAGGCATCCCTGCCTGCGGCTCGCGGGCATCCTTGCGGGTCACTTTGTCCAGAACTGCATTGCCGCCCGCAATCGACGGCACAATTAAAATCGTGTCGCCTTCCTTGACCGGTGTGTTTGGCCCATCGATATGACGAATGTCCTCATCGTTGACGTACACATTGACGAAGTTCCGCAGCGCGTTTTGATCGTTGAAGAGGTGGCGACGCAACTCAGTGTGGGTCAATATCAATTCATCGAGCGCTTCACCGGCAGTTTTAGCCTCGACCTGGATTTCAGATTGTCCGCCGGCGAACTGCCGCAACGGGGTTGGGATTGCGATTGTGACTGGCATGATTCCGTTACCTCTATGTCGGAGGCCGTTAGTTTACGCGCGGGCTTCGGACACGACTTGTTCTTCGTTGAATCGAGATCGATCGTTTTCCATTTCCCACGATTGCAAATCGACGGCACGACCGTTCTGGACTGAAACTACGATGTACGAATAGGTCGGCCATGCGTGTTCGAGATCGTATTGCGACGGCACCGCGCGATCGTCCGGGTGTGAATGATAAAAGCCGACTACGTCAAACCCTCTTTCACGTGCGTATTTTTCGCCGCGAATCAATTCTTCCGGGCGAATCAGGAAGCGATTACGTTTCGCCGCCTCCTCGCGTGCGTTTGAGATTGGATAAGTCTCAGTCACGATCTTACGCCCTTCGTTTTCGAACCGACCGAGCATCAGACCGCAGCATTCGAAGGGATAATCACGTTCGCCGTGCGCTCGCATCTCATCCGCGTGTCGTTCTTCAAGTGTTATCAACCAACAACCCCAGTATTTGTCACAGAGACGGAGAGAAAAATCTTTAGCAGTCAAATTCGTGATTTCAAGCTCTGTGACTCTGTGCCTCCGTGGCGGATGACATCGCTAACGCCTGCTCAATGTCCGCGATGATGTCGTTGACGTTTTCAATTCCCACTGAGATGCGGATCAGACCATCGCTGATTCCGAATTCGCGCCTGCGGGCCGGCGAGAGGTCACGGTGCGACGCCGTTGCCGGATGCAGCACGCTCGTGAATACATCGCCCAGACTGGTTGAGCGCACGCAGAGCTTCAGCGCATCCATAAAACGAAAAGCTGCTTCCCTCGTTTGCTCTTTCAATTCGATCGAAACCAAGGCGCCAAAATAAGGCTCGCGCAATATTCGCGCGGCAATCTTAGGCTGAGCGCCAGAACCGAACCTCGGGAAATAAACGCGACTCACGCGCGGATCACTCTTCAGTCGATCCGCTAAAGCACTCGCATTCTCGCACTGGCGATCCATGCGCACGCTCAGGGTCTTAATACCGCGCAGAATTTCGTGCGCCTCCCAGGGGCTTAACACGCCGCCGGCCAATTTCATGACCGCAATCAGGGCCGCCTTATCCACAACATCGCGCGAAATCACCACGCCACCCATTGCGTCGGCGTGTCCGCTCAAGAATTTCGTGGCGCTGTGCACGACCATGTCCGCGCCGTGCGGCAAAGGGTGACACAGGTACGGCGAAGCAAATGTGTTGTCGATGATCAGCCGGGCGCCGACGTTGTGTGCAATGTCGGCGCAGGAATCGATGTCACAGACTTTCAAGAGTGGATTTGAAATTGTTTCCGCCACCAAGACGCGCGGTTTTGCTTCCGCAGCTTTCGCCTGCACCTGGTCGAGATCGCTGAAGTCAGCAAAGATCGTCTTGACTCCAAACGCGCCAAAGATATTCAGCAGCAGGTTGGTCGTCGCGCCGTAAAGATCCTGCGAAGCCAGCACAGTCGAACCCGCGCCCAATTCACATGCAATCAACGACGCGTGCAGTGCCGCCATTCCGGAACTGTACGCGCACGCGGTGACGCCGCCTTCCGCGACACGCATGACGTCTTCGAACGCAGCCACGGTCGGATTGCCGTAACGCGTGTAGATGTAATCCGGAATTTCGCCTCCGAATACTTTGTCGATCTCGTCCATCGTACGGTACGTGTACGTAGCCGAAGCGTAGATCGGAGTCGAACTCGGGGTGCCTTTCGGTGCTTCACCGCGCTCGCCTGAATGAACGAGCCGGGTTGAGATGTCCAGATTGTCTTTGCGTTCGCTCATTTCATTCCGTCCAGAAACGTTCGCTCATGTATCGTTCACCACCATCGCAAAGTATCGTCACAATCACAGAATCCGCCGGAGCATCCCGCGCCACCCGAAGCACCGCCAGCACGTTCGCGCCTGAGCTGACGCCTACGAACAATCCTTCTTCGCGCGCCAGCCGTTTCGTCATCCCTTGCGCCTCTTCGGTCGAGACCTCAATTGTTTCATTTGCCAGCGTCGGATCAAAGATGCCCGGCATCCGTGAGGTTGGCAAGTGCTTCAGGCCTTCCAGCCCGTGGATTGGCGAATCGGGCTCCATCGAAATCGCGCATATCTGCGGATTCAATTCCTTCAGCCGGCGAGTTACGCCTACGAATGTTCCGCACGTCCCCAGGCCGCTCAGGAAATGCGTCACCCGGCCTTCAGTTTGTTCCCAGATTTCAACCCCGGTGCCGTTGTAATGCGCGTGCCAGTTGGCATCGTTGTTGTACTGATCGGGATAGAAATATTTCGCCGAGTTCCGCGCGGCCATCTCGCGCGCGATTTGCTGAGCACCATCAGTTCCGTGCAGCGGATCCGTCTCAATGATTTCCGCGCCGTAAAGTTGCAGCATCCGTTTCCGCTCATCGCTGGCGTTTGCCGGCAGGCAAAGCGTCACTGGATAGCCACGGGCCGCACCGAGCATCGCGTAAGCGATACCCGTGTTGCCGCTGGTAGCATCCAAAATGGTCTTGCCGGGATAAAGCCGGCCGCCGCGCTCGCCTTCGAGAATCATCCCGAGCGCCGGGCGATCTTTGACTGAGCCTCCGGGATTTAAATGTTCGCCTTTAGCGAATACTTCAACGGCGGATCGCAAGTCACGCGTCACGTTTCGCAGACGCAGCAACGGCGTATTTCCAATCTGGGATTCCAGATCGTGAAATCGTGTTCGATCCTCTCTGTGAAACGCGACTCTTTCTCTCGGCTCAGCAATCATCGGATCATAAAAAGCAAAACCGGCCGCTATCTTCCTGGGTCGCGACCGGCTCTCTAAAAACTGTTTGTGGCGTTGGCTAAATCACCAATTCAAACCACGCAAGTTTCGCCTGGCCGCTTCCCCGGTGCGGAGAAGCCCACGTACCGGCGCACCAGCAACAATAATCCTTGCGTGTCATCTTAGGAAAAACTTGCACGCAAAACTATAGGACCGGCTGGAAAGGAGTGTCAAGGAACGGTTCAGTAAACACGTCGAAGGGTACATCACTCCTAACGAAGCTAAACGACAGTGTCGCACGTAGAACCAAAGCCACTCGCTACCAGCTAACCAGGAAGTCCCGCAGCGTTTCGCACATCATTTCAAATGACTCGGCGCAAAACAGCACGGGTTGAAAATGAGTCGGGTCGTAGGTCTGCCGGGGGATCGCCGATAGATCGAGTGGCCGCAGGTCCGCGTCATGCATCTCTTCAAGCTCGCCCGCCGAAGACAACAGGCCCGTCCCGTACGCCTTCACCTGATTATTCTCACGGAGCACGCCAAACTCAATTGTGAACCAGTAGACGCGCGACAGAGTCTCAAGCTCATCAGTCGAACTCGCGCGCTTCACAGCTTGGCCAAAGAGACGATTGAGCTCGGCAAGCTTTGGACAAGCCAGAGTCACACCGTGGCCGACGATCTCGTGAACCACGTCGGGCTCAGGCGTGTAAAGCGGCGTCGAATAATGCCGAATGTATTGCGTGCAGAGGAAAACTCCGTCCGCCAGATTTTCCAGAAAGACGCGCGGTTGGACCAAACCCGCGACCGGCTCGAGACGGAAGCCGCTGATCGCCTGGACCTCCTTGTTGACTTCACGCAACTGCGGAATGCGATCTGCCGAGAAATTCATTCGGTTGAGCGCATCGAGATACTCCGCGCACGCCTGCTTCTGATGCGCTGGCTTTAGTGCGTGCCAGATGGTTTGCCACACGCGGTGCTCGTCTTCGGTGTAGGGCGCATCGGGTATCGGATTGCCAGGTTGATAATTCATGGCAAGCTGCGCAATCTGATTTCTTCGCGCGCGATATTCCGGATCACGAAAGCCGGGATGATCCGGATCGAGCTGAACGATATCGTTTCGATCGGCTGTCGCGTCGTCCGGAGTTGTTACCGGCCGCGCATCAACGTGATCGGAAAGAAGTGGTGTTTCCGTCTTTGCAGGCATGTCCTTTTTCTCCTTTGCGGCAGCGCGTATGCCGGATCGGACATTTCGCGCTTCGCGCTCATTTGCGGACAGAATGTCCGCGCTCCTAGCCAAAAAATAAAACCGGCCAACGATCCGGGAAGGACCGATGGCCGGCTTGGAAAACTTTGTCTTCGAGTCTACGTCGTCAACTCGCGACAGCCCATCGCCCGACCGTCCCTCCCAAGGAGAGCGGACCGTAATAGTAACGATAGCTGTAGCGTTGACGACTCATGACCCAAGCGCATTTGCGCAGGCAATCGCCAGATTAGGCGCACCTTGCCGCGTCGTCAAGTGCGAATTGGCCGGTAAGCTGATTCTCAAGAGCCGCCGCGTCTTCCCAGCTAAACTTTTGCAGTCGGGATTTAGTTTTGAGTTTCCAACCTGGCCCGACGCCTCGGCCGAGTTGTGCGATCGATGGCGCAAATCAAATTAGCGTCTTGGTCCCGCATGAAAACAGTTTTCCCGTAAGCATCAGGAAGAAAGGAAAGAGTTCGCGATGAACGTTAACCCACTGCCAAGGCCTGGCGGTACCAATCTGGCCCTTGGTTTGTTATCGGGTGTTGTGACGGCTGTTGTCTCGGGCGTGGGATGTTTCTTTCTCGTCTACAACGCGGAAGGATACATGGGGTGGACGCTTTTCGTGCTTGTTCCCGTAGTTACTGGATTTGCCACTGCTCTGGTGGCACGGCGGCGTAATGTGCTCATCGCTTCACTCTTACTGGGACTACTTTTCTGCACAGCGATCCTTCTGCTGACTGGCTTTGAAGGTTTTGTCTGC
>DASYTZ010000153.1:0-5496 GCA_036001745.1 Pyrinomonadaceae bacterium | reverse complement strand
AGCGCTCGCGCGTACATCAACTACACGCTGATCCAGCTCAATTTGAGGCTCACCGCCTGTGAGAATCGCCGTCCCGTCCGTATCTGACAGCACAGTAATCTGGCCGCGTTGTCCACGGTGAGTTATGCGAGAACCGGAAAGTTTTATCGTCGGGTTTTGCGTTTGATTAGGCGCTTCATACGAATTTCCAGACGCGTCCCGCCCTTGAAACCGAAATGCTCCTTTCGGAAGTTCCTTCGGGGCAAAATAGATTTGCTGAAGCGAAGAACCAACTGGCTGACCAAGTTCCAGCCGCTTGCCGTCTCGGTCAACCAACGCAGCTGCTTCCAAAGCCTCAAGCCGCTGTCCCGTCACTCGAATGATTCCGCCTCCCGAGACAACGGTAGAGGTCCGGGCAATTCTGGTTGGAGCGCCTGAGTTGATTGGTACCACTTCTACGTGTTGCGGTTTTGCGGTTTGGGCGGTTGTGCCACCCGCGCGGACGATCTGCGGGAACAGAAAGGTATTGCCGAGTTCTTTGATGAACGGAGGAAACTTGACGATGCCGCCTTTTTCAACAGGCATCACCTGGCCTTGGAAAACGACCTTGTCACCTTCGTTGAGGAGCGCAACACCGTTAGTAGTTTCTTCCACAACTACTCCGGTGAAAGCCTCGCCTTGCGCTACTAGATCGGGAGCAATCAGACGATAGGTGGGCGTTTGCTGCGTGAGTAGCGACTGAGAAGCCGACCCATAGGCAAACAAAACGATCAGAACAGCACACAAAACAACCGCAAATTTTCTGCTGTGCCTTGTCATTGCAAACCGTTGTACATGTCTTTTCAGCTCATGAGTGATCAGCCGCAAGCGTATACCTCAAGCAGCGATAGAAACCCCAATATGATTTTGAAGATTAGAAAGACGGAAAACCTAAATGAGAAGCCCTCGGGTTCGAATGGCGCCCAGCTTATGCCTGTCGCGTGTGAGAGTCAATAATTTCTAGAAACGTGCGAAGGTCTTCTCTGGAATGGCGTGGCCGCCATCGACAGCAGCAGCGCGTCGCTGGCAATCTTTCGATTGATGTTTACTTCGAGGGTGCCGCGCAGCTCTTCGATCTGACTGAGCCATGAAGCGGCCTGTGAACTCCGTATTTCGTCGGCGATTTTTTGAAGCTCGTTGAGCAGATCAGCGTTCACGATCGTCTCTTGCGGCCGGCCCAGCGACAGAGCCCACGCATCGCGGATCAGCGCCTCAAGCACGTCCAAAAGTTGTTCGTATTCATCGCGGTCTTTGGCTGCGGCCAGTCCTTCCGCCGACCGCAGTAGCTCCACGCGATCACCCGTTAGCGTTAAAGCTTTCAGCAGATTCATAACGGCTTCCCGCCGGTCACGATATGTGTCAATGTCGCCGGCACACGCGCGGCCCAGACTGCCGCGAGAAGTCCGCGCCAGCAATTCCGCGTCTTTTTTCCCGACGTCTTTCTTTTCAATCAGAAAGTTTTCGATTTGCTCGACTGGAATAGGCGCGAATTGAATTGTCTGACACCGCGATCGAATAGTCGCCGGCAGCGCCGTCGGATTTGTTGTCGTCAGAACAAGATGAGTGGTTGGTTCAGGTTCTTCCAGTGTCTTCAACAGCGAATTCGCCGCCGAATCGTTCATGTAATCCGCGTCTTCGACGATGAAGATTCGCGCAGCGCCTTCAAACGGCCGGAAGTTGGCTTCGCGCTCCAATTCGCGAATTGGTCCGATGCGGATGATCTGTCTGTACGGTCGCGCCATCGCGACGTCCGCATGCTCGCTCCAAATCAGGCGCGCCTTGTCCTCTTCATCGTCACCGAACGGCGGAAAAGTTGAGCGTGAGATTCTCTTGCACGAGGAGCATTCGTCGCAGGCCTCCACGCCTTGCCGATTGCGACAGTTCAGCGTCTTTGCGAGTTCGAGTGCGAAGAGCTTTTTGCCGATGCCCGCTTCGCCGGTGAAGAGAAGCGATCCCGGAAGGCGTCCGCTCGACAACAGTCGCCGGAGCGTTTCTTTTGCTTCGTTGTTGCCGATAAGTTCTGCAAACATGATCGCACTCGGGGCAGTAGCCCGACCGTCAGGGAGGGCTCATTTTCAACCCATTTGAGCCCTCCCTGACGGTCGGGCTACTGCCCCGTCTGCCTCAAGAGTCCTCGCTCCGTCAAAAAGGGCACTACGATATCCATCACAATGCGGTGCGTCTGATCAACTGAGCCGCGCGCGTCGATGATCCGAAATCGTTCCGGCGCAGCCTTGGCCATTGCCACGTACGCGTCACGCACGCGCGTGTGAAACTCGGCGTCCTCAATATCCAAACGATCGGTGCGTTTGTTTTGCACGCGTTTGCGCGTGCGAACCGCTGACTCCGCGACAGACAAATCAAACAGCAGCGTGAGGTCCGGTTTCAATCCTCCGGTTGCCAGCTCGACGATTTCCTCGATGAGTTTCGGATCAAAACCGCGGCCCGCGCCCTGATAAGCAACGGTCGCGTCCGCATAACGATCCGAAAGCACCACCCGGTTTTGTTCGAGGGCCGGCAACAAATGTTTGCGCACATGCTGTGCACGATCTGCTGCGAACACCAGCAACTCCGTGAGCGGATCGACTTGCTCCTGCACATCCAGAAGGGCGGCGCGCAGCTTCTGTCCCAGGGGCGTTCCCCCCGGCTCTCGCGTGGCGATGACCGGCACTCCTCGCACGCGCAACTGGCTGGCCAACAGTCTTAGCTGCGTCGATTTTCCGCAGCCATCGATTCCTTCGAAAGTAATGAAAGCGCCGGCCATGTTCCCGGTTGACGCGATTCCGTCAACTGATTTCAAGAGGCGGAAGTCTCTTCGGCCGCAGGTGATTCAGCAGGATGCTCGGCGGCGGCGACTGCTTGATGACGAAGCTCACCGGTAGATCGTCGCGCCTGAGAAATAGTCGAGATTGCATGCTTGAAAATTAGTTGCTCTTGCGTGCTCGTTTCCATGATCAGGGAAAATTTGTCGAAGCTCTTGATGCGTCCCAATAGTTTCGCGCCGTTAACAAGATAGACGGTGACCGTCAGCTTCTCGCGTCGTGCAAGATTCAGAAATCCATCCTGGATATTTTGCGGAGCAGCCTTGGAGTCCATTACCGTTCCAGTCCGGCGAAATGCTTTGGCGCCAAAAGAGGCTCAGAGTATATCACGAGGCTGAACGTGACAAGCTGTTTTATGTTCGGGCGGATCACCGGCGCAGCCGCGCCAGCAACAAGTGTTCTGCTTCCGGATTGTCTCCGAAGGCTTCGATCCACTCGACGCCTGGCTCACGACGAAACCATGTCAGTTGGCGCTTCGCGTAGTGACGCACGTCGAGCTTCGTCTGTTCGATTGCGCTCGCGAGGTCGCGCTCATCGCGCAGGTATTCGACTACGCGTCGATAGCCATGTGCGCCAAGCGCGTTCGAGTTTGCAGGCACGCCTTCCTCGAGTAATCGCCGCACTTCATCAACCAGGCCGTTAGCGAAATGCGTCTCAGTGCGAGCGTTGATGCGTCTGTACAGCTCTTCACGAGGCGGATTTAACGCAAAGACTTTGATTCGATCGGCAAAGCCAGGTGGCTGCTCACGCAATGGACGCTGCGCCGAGATGCGTTCGCCCGTCTGCAAATAAAACTCGATCGCACGCTGCACCCGCGGCCAGTCCCGCGGGCTTAGCTTCTCAGCTTCCACCGCGTCGAATCGTCGCAGAATCCTATGAAGTCGTTCTGAACCGTGGCGCTCGCGAATCTTCGTCAGCCGCCGGCGCAAATCTTCATCGGTTGGCGGGCTTGGAAAGAAAGGCGCACGCAGGGCACGAAGGTAAAAGCCCGTGCCACCCACGAGCAGCGCGACTTTTCCGCTAACCTCAATCTCTTCGATCTTCCTGGTTGCTGCACGCGCCCAATCGGCGGCGGTGAAATTGATCGAAGGCGATACGAAATCGATCAGGTGATGTGGAATTCCGCGACGCTCTGCAACAGGAATGTTTGCCGTGGCAATCTGAATGTCTCGATAAACCTGGACCGAATCACAGTTGATGATTTCGCCGCCGAGTTGCGAGGCGACCTGAATCCCGAGCTCGCTCTTGCCCGAGGCTGTTGGACCGACGATCGCAATGATCGGTTGCTCGTTCACCCGCGAGCGATGATAAGCCGAATCGCAATCACCAGCCAGATGACTGCGAGCAACACCAGCGCGCCGATGATTTGATTGCGAGAGAAGCGCATTACCCGCTGAGGACGGTGAATCGAAGAACCAATCCAATAATCCAACCGACGATATCGACGATGGCGATGATCTTCGCGGTCATCGCGAGGCTCTTTTTGTCTTGTGCGACTTCGTAAATCTGAATCGTCTCGAGCGCTTCGTTGGCTTTGCGAAACGCGAGATAGCCGAAGATGAAGCCGAAACAGAACAGGCCAACGATACTCAGAATCAGCGCTGTCTTTACTTCGCTCGCGACGGCGGCGGCTTTGCTCGCCAAGACGTTCGGCGGATACAACGAGTTGCCGTATGGCGATGGTGGTGGTGGGGGGACGAAGGGTTGGTTCAGGTCGGGGGGCTGTTGGGACATAGCGCGCTCCTTTAGGCGATTAGTTGTAGAGCTTCGTTAGATCGATTCCGGTGTAATAAGTCTTCAGAATCTGTTCGACGTTCAGGCCTTGCTTGGCCAAACCGTAAGCGCCGTACTGGCACATGCCTACACCGTGACCCCAACCGCGGCCGATGAAGACAAAGCCCGCGACGCGATCGTTCGCATAGACGCGATCAATGACGAATAACTGCTCGCGCAGTCCGAGCGCAGAGCGAATGCGGCCGCCGCGCACGTGACCTACACCTTGCGTTCCGATCACTTCAAGGTCAATTACACGACGCGAGGTTCCTCGCGCAGCCACACGCAAGTCCGTGATAGCACCGATGCCGCGCACGGAGCGCGAGAGGCGGGCCTGCACTTGTCCGAGCGACAAGTCGGTTGTCCAGTTTGTAAACGGCGAGAAGCGTTCGGCTGATGCGCCGTCCGTCGCGGGCTTCACTTCCAGATAGTCAACTTCGCCCTTCGCGCTCACGTGAAAGGTTACCGGTTCGCCACCCACCAGCGCGACCGACTTCATCTGATACAAGCTTTCGCCGAACTGCCGAAACAAAAACGCGTCACGGCTGACGATGATGGGTTGCTCCTTGCCTTTACTAACGCGGAGAATCAGCGCGCCATTCATCGTCGGCCGCGTCGTTCCTTTCTGCAAAGCTAACGTGCCGCGTTGTTCAAGCATTCTGGCGATAGCGTGCAGCGCGCGTCCCCGCGACATGTCCTGCTTCGGACGAAGCGTCGCGTCCGCGAATAAAGTCAGTGCGCTTTCGCGGATCAGCATGGCCACGTCGGCGCGATTCGCGGCCGGCACCTCCTCGCCGTCATGAAAGCTGAGTAGATAATCAATATCGGCAGAATTCAAAAGCGTGTCAGCTCTGGTCTCTCCGTACACTGCGGCGATCAGCGC
>DASYTZ010000152.1:0-8870 GCA_036001745.1 Pyrinomonadaceae bacterium | reverse complement strand
GCCTATTCAGTGCGAGAATCGGCAAGCACTTCGAATAACGTTTCTTCAAATAACGTTTCTTGACTAACTAATGGGCCGCACCGGCGTTCTACTCATCAACATCGGCACTCCCGACGAACCGACACCTGACGCGGTGGGCCGATACCTGCGCGAATTTTTGATGGACGAGTATGTCCTCGACATGCCGTTCATTAAGCGCTGGCTGCTGGTCAATCGCGTGATCGTTCCACGGCGCAAGCACTATTCGGCCGAGCACTATCAGAAGATTCAAATGCCGGAAGGCTCGCCGCTGCTCGTGCACACGAAAAAGTTCGCCGCTGGTCTCGCAAGCGAGCTATCGAACGGCGGAGAAGAGTTCGTGGTCGAGATCGGCATGCGTTACGGCAATCCTTCGATCGCGGCGGGTCTCCGGAATTTGAAACGAGCGGGCGTCGATAGAATTGTGGCCGTGCCGCTCTATCCGCAGTACACGCAATCGAGTTTTGAAACGGGCGTCGTGAAAACGAAAAGGCAGGCGAAGAAACTCAGCGTCACGGATAAATTACTTTTCGTCGAACCTTTCTATGCTGACGCCGGCTTCATTAACGCGAACGCACACATCGTCGGCGAGCATTTGAAAACTTACTCGCCTGATTACACGCTGTTCAGCTTTCACGGCGTGCCCGTGCGGCACATCAAGCAAATCGACACCGCAGATCATTGCCGTGTCAACGACGCGTGCTGCGCACAGGTTGGACCGACGAACGCTAATTGTTATCGCGCGCAGTGCCACGCGACCGCGCGCGCAATCGCGACGGCGGTTGGTCTGAACATCGATCAATACACGACATGCTTCCAGTCACAATTCGGAAAGGACGAATGGATCGGGCCAGCCTTCGAAGGCCTGCTCCGGGAATTACCCAAGCGCGGCATCAAAACTATCGCAGTCGCGTGCCCTTCGTTTGTTGCTGATTGTCTCGAGACTCTGGAAGAAGTTGGAATTCGCGGACGTGAAGAATTCCGCGAGGCCGGCGGTGAAGAACTGACGTTAATTCCCTGCCTCAACAGCGATCCACTTTGGATCAAAGCCGCAGCGGATCTGATTCGAAAAGCTTCAAAGGCTGCCGCCGAAACGCCTATCGCGCGTGCGACTTCCGGTTCTGTTTAGTCCCAGCTTCAACCTGTGATTTTCGGACACGCTGTTCGCGTGGAATTGGTTTGCCGGCGCCCGCTGAGCGAGCAGTGTTCAACTGATTGCTGGTCTGTGCTCTTCCGGACTTTTCTTGCGCAGTTGAATTCGCGTTAGTGAGATCGCGACTTGGCTGAATGTAATCAACGGCAGCCTTCGAAAGATTCGTCCAGCCATCGGTATTCGAAAACGCTAATACCGCACCTACTAACAGCATTCCAATCAAGCCAACGACGACGAATGGGCGCCGGCTCGGCTTCGGCAGCAGCCAATCTATTTCGGCAGGTTTCAGTATCGAATAGCTGTCGAACGGATCAATCGCGGCGGGTTTGTTGACGACAGTGACGTTGACGTTCGGAGGCCCGGTCGAATCACTGAGCCCACGGTCACGCCAGTCACTGACTGCGCGGGTCTCGCTACGGCCCACGCGCCTCAACGCCTCGCGAAATTCGTTCGCGTCTTTGTAGCGACGCCCCGGGTCGAGTTCCATTGCTCTGAGCAGCATCGCCGACACTTCTGGCCCAACCGCCGAGTGAATTTCGTTCGCGGGTCGCAACGGATCTTCTTC
The DNA here is from genome assembly GCA_036001745.1 of Pyrinomonadaceae bacterium. Classification (GTDB taxonomy): domain Bacteria; phylum Acidobacteriota; class Blastocatellia; order Pyrinomonadales; family Pyrinomonadaceae; genus UBA11740. Next base: position 7,134 of record DASYTZ010000152.1, on the reverse strand, counting down.
CGATTTTGCAATCGCTCTGGCCCGCTCGAGCGCGTCCGGCGGTTTCACGCCGGTCAGCAGGTGATAGAGCGTCGCGCCCAGCGCATAAATGTCACTCTGCGGCGTCGTGCCCTCATCCTGCATCTGCTCTGGCGGTGAGTAGCGGCGCGTGAATCCGAAGACGCTGCTGGATGAATTCAGAGTCGTCGTATCGGAATCAGTTTTCGCCAAACCAAAATCGAGCAACGCGATCGTGCCGGCAGTGGTCAGCTTCAGATTGTGCGGCTTGATGTCGCGATGAATGATTTGCCGTTCACGCGTGTGCACATAAATCAGCGCATCGAGCAGTTGATCGGCCCACGCGATCACCGTGTTACGAGGCAATGGTCCAGGCTGCTTCGCGATTATTTCGCCGAGGTCGTCACCGGCGATGAACTGCATCACCAGAAACACGCGCTCGCCTTCCGCAAAATAATCCGTGACCCGCGGTAGCGCCGAATGATGCAGTTGCGCCAGCAGACGCGCTTCATGCTCGAACTGTTTTCGCAGCCGCGCGTCGGTCGAGAATGCCTCTTTAATCGCGACCGTCACATCGAGTCGCAAGTCGATCGCTTCGTAGACCGCTCCCATCCCGCCCTTGCCAAGTCGCCGCGTGACTCGATAACGGCCTTGCAGGACGGTGTCGGCGGTCAGACTCGGTCGCTTCTCAGAAACGCTGTAAGACGCGGATGTAGATATTCGGCCCATGCGAATGGAGCACGTCGACTCAGAGACAGTTGCTAACTGCTGACTTGAAACTCACGCGAAATAATTTGAGAGGTCTTCGCTGGGGCGGCTGTTAGGCTAAAGAGGACGGAAGCCAAAGCTTGTTGGGGGCGACTTCCTGGTTTCGACTATACGACAGCCGAGTCCGCAAAACAATAGTGTTCCTGATCGAAGGGTCTGCAGGTTGTTAGGGCATCAGAGCCGGTTGATTGCGTATTGCGCCAATTTCTTCATTTTGGCGATTCGTTCGGGTTGGCTGTGGGATCCGCCGACACTAATACGAAGGAACTTATCCCCTTTGAGCACATAGAGTGCGCCAATTTTTGCGTTGCCTACGGAGTAAGCTTCGTCCCCGATGCCTTTGACGCGTTCAGGTGGTGCACTCTCCTCTTCTTCTTCACCGCCCTTAGCTTTCTTTTCGCGGTCGCGGTCGCGTTCTCGCTCTCGTCCCTTCTCGCGGCTGCGCGCGTCGAATGTCTCTTCCCAAAATTCGCGGATGTTTCGGGCGCCGGCCTGGGCATTCTGTTGAGTCACTGTAAGGCTAATCGAATTAACAAAATTGTTCGTGGCATAAAAGCACTGACTCGTGATGAAGTCGCCGCCGCTGGGCGCGCTGGGAGTAACGTCTTTCAAGCTATCGCCCTGCACGGATTTGATCTCGTCACCAGTGAGCAGCTTACAAGCATCGATTTGGCCCTTGTCCGGCGAGGATGACGCATTCGTGTTGGAGGCTGGAGCGGTTCCGTTTGTCGTTGCCGGACTAGCGGAGGCCGGCGACGCCGCTGAGGTTGGCGACGCGCTCGGTTGCTGCTGACAACCTGCAACCATAAAGGCGAACAAAATGATGGATGTAAAGAGAGAACCTTGCGTCCTGATGCGCATCGATGCGCTTCCTCCAGAGAACTGTGAAACTACGATACGTCTATCACATTTTTCTCAACACAATCCACTGACGTTTTAGTCTTCCGTGTCAGCCGGTCCAACTTAAAGTTATGGTGGCTGACAAACTGCCAGCCACCACCGTAAATGTCAACCGTTGTCAGCGACCCGCGTTACTCGATCCGTCAACGACACACCAGAGGCGTGGCAGTGACGGTGAATTGCAACGGGCCGAGGCTGACGTTGACGACTTTAATCAGGTAAGTCCCGCTCTGACTCACGGGCGCGTCGAGCACCGCGACACCATTCGTCGCATCGATGGTCTGGAGTGCTACTCCCGAAGGACTAACCAGTACCAGCTTGTACGGCACATTGACAGTCGATTCGGCGACCACCGAAATTTCCTGCGTGCCGGCAGGCACAGTTAGGCCGCCGGTGGCCGTCTGGCCGGCAGACACGCTGCTCGACTGACTTGTTGTCGCTCCGGGGCCGGTTGTGGGCTGGTTACTGATCTCCGAGTTCTGTAAACAGAAGCTGTCAACGTAGACCGCGCCACTCAGGTTCTTGATTTCGAGCCTGTGCGTGCCTGTGGACAATTCGCCGAATTGCACCTTGTACTCGGGCCTGAACTCCGGCGTCTGTGTCGAACCCACGCTGCCCGCGTAACTCACGGTTTGCTTCAATGCTCCGTCGAGGTAAACGTCGGCCGTGCCGCCCTTGGTGCTCTTACCAAATGCGTAAGTAACCGAGCCTATGTTGCCGGTGGGCACAGTGAAGTCCAGACTCGCGAAATGCTGGTTGCTGTTTCCCTGGTGATAACGGAAGTGACCGCCGCTCGCAGTCGACGAGTTGATTAAGTGCCAGCCGCTCGAATACGCAATGCTGCTATCGTCGTCTTCCTTGCACGATGCCGGCTGCGGTGTTGGTGTTGGGGTAGGTGTCGGCGTTGGCGACGGGCTGGACTCGCTAACTTCTACGTGGAATTGCGCAGTGTTCGAGCTGACTTTGCCACGCGAATCGGTCACGACCAGCCGAGTGATGTACTCGCCTGCATCGACAAACGTATGACTGGCATTCGGTGACGTTTGGGTTACATCGTCTCCGCCGTCGCCGAAATTGAACGTATAGCTTGCAATGCTGTCGATCGAGTCGGCGTCGTACGATCCGCTGCCGCTGAAATTGATCGTCAGCGGCTTCACGCCGTCATCTTTATCGGCGGTGATTACGGCCACCGGCGCGGTATTCGGCAAGCACAATGTTGCGCTTCGAAGTGTATAGCTCCCGCCGCCAGTGCTGTCTGGGATCGTTTCATTCGTGCCGCCCGTGCCGGGCAAAGCTGAAGGCGCGGTTGCGCGGACACTACCGAGCATGTTGTTAATCAGATCGCCCGGATTGGGACTATTGATCAGCGATTTGGAAATGACCAACGTAATGGCGCCGTTGGCCTCGACCTTACTTGCGCCATCAAGCGATCCCTTGGTGGTGAACATGCGCGTCGCGCCTTGCGGGACGCTGGTCACACCCCATGTGAACGCAGGGGCCGCTCCGTCGCTGGTTACCATCGACACGAAATAGTCTTCGGACGCGCCACCGGTGGCGTCAGTCGGCGGACTTTGCTGAATTCCGGCTTTGCTCACTCCGAAGCGAACTGCCCAGCGCCATCCCGGCGGAATCGTTTGCAGATTCGCGACCTTCATCGTGAACACCAGTTTTCCGGATTGATTCTCCGGTTCAGCCATCGACACCGACGTGATGTCGTGCGACGGCTGTGCATCGCTTTCGTCGGCTGCGGGATCCGAGATCACGGTTACGCCCGGCGCCTGACAAGCGCCAGTTGCTTCGCGCCGTGGTTCGACGACAAGCGAGACCGAATTGCTGGATGCCCCTTCGCCGGAGCCGTTTACCGCGGTAATGCGATAGGTGTAAGTCGCCACGAGCGAATCGACATTACGGTCGTTGTAGCTGGTCGCTTTCCCGCTGGCTTGACCAATCAGCGACTCTGCGCCACCGGTGCTACTGCGTCGATAAATCCTATAAGCGGAGATCGCCGAACCACCGTTGTCCGGAGGATTCCATGTTAGATATGACGCCATGTCATCACGGAAACCGGTGAGGTAAGGACTCTTCGCGACAACGGGCTCAGGCATGTCGAATTGAGCGAACAATCCTCGGCCGCCTGATTGACGAGCAATCGAAGCTTTCGCGCTGTAGGAATTTGGCCCGCCGGTCTCGCATCCATCGATACAACCGTCGGCGAATGCGAAAAGCACGCGTCCTTTGTCGTCCACGGTCGCGTCATTGAAGTCGAGCAGGTTTCGGCACCGATTGTTTCCACCTTCGTTCCAGATGCACGCTTCGCGTTGAACCGGTCCGTTGGGCGTGGCATTGACGGTGGTCCAGGTCTTGCCGCCGTCATATGTATGTGCGACGTATCCATACCATGTGCCTTTGAAATCGGCTGCTTCATGGTTGCCGCTCGTGCTTGTGCCTAAGAAGGCAACGGCTGCGCGGTTCGCGTCACCGGCCACGGCGGAAGGAAATACTGCATTCTTAACTCCGGCAATAATCCCGACGTCCACAGATTTGTCCCAGGTAACGCCCCGGTCGCGACTCACCGCCACGTAGACGTGATTGTCTTGCTGTTCAGCGGCAGGCACGGTGCCGGGCTGCTTTGCAGCGTAAGCGAAATAGATCGTGTTCGAAGTACCGCCGGGCTCCGGCGGATCTTTGCTGATGCCTACCGATGGATCGAGTATCCCGGCGACGGGCGCGAGGCTATCCGGAACCTGACGAATGGCCCAAGTCGTACCGGCGTCAGTCGATACCGCGACCGATTGTTTTCCGCCGCAACTGAAGTTAGGAACATAAACCGTTCCGTCCGGCGCCACTTTCACATGCCCGTGAATTCCGACACAACCGGGGCCCGCCGGACTGGTCACCGCCGTGTAAATCGGCACCGACTTGCCGAAGTTCAGCCCGCCATCGTCGCTGCGTGAACAGTAGGCAGTTAGTCCCGCCTGCGCGCAGTAGTAAACGGCGCTACCTTTGTTTATCGGATTCGCCAAGGCCGCCAGCGAGGGTGGATATGGCCCGCCACCGACCGTCTGGTGATCGTAGCTGCCATCAGGCGGATTGATTTGTGCCGGTGTCCAACTTGCTCCGTCGTCGTCGGTGTAGGCCATCAAGCTGTTTAATCCGATCAGTGTCAAGCCGTTACCGGTTACCCCGTAGACCTGATAGATATCGTTGAGCTGCGAAACAAACGTGCGGCCGGTGCCTTGGTCGCTAAACAAGATCGGATCGAGCGATCGTGTTCTGGTCGTGAGGAAAGAGACATCTTTCCAATCGGCCGGGCCGGCTTCGGGAATCGATCCCAACGGCAAAATGTTTTCCGGGTAAGTGACTTGAAGCGTCTGCAACCCGGCGATGTACATCGAGCGTTTCGTGCTCCGGTTGTAGCCGATACTTGGTTCGCCGGCGCCGTCTCCCAACGAAGTGCTGGCGGCGTAGTTGTAATAGCGAGGTGCGTACGGAACCACCGGCGTGGGCGCCGGCGTCGCTGTTGGAGCCGGGGTGGGTGTAGCGTTCGAGGTCGTTTCGATCGTCAACGTTCCCGAATAGGGCTGCGGATCCGGTGCGCTCAAGAAGCCGCAAGCCACGATCTTGTAGGCGCCTCCGGCCAAGTTGTTCCGCGTGATAGTCTCGCTTGGCGTGCCGCCATCGCTCGACGCCAACGTAGTGCCGTCAGGTTTAATGACCGTTAGGATTTCGTCGTTGTCTGCGTTATCCCATTTGATCTGGAAGGTAAACTTCGCATTGAGCGAATTGTATACGCCAGTAGGGACGCTCACCGTCGACACATGCTGGTCGACTGCCGGGGTATCGGCAAGCTTCGAGCAATCGCTCGCTCCGTTGACCAGGGGCGGGATCGATCCCGTCCAACTGATTACCACTTTCTGATCAGCCGATGGCGGCACGGCTATGTTGCTCGTACTCGGGTTCGACGCCTCGACTGTGCCCAGCAAATGGAACCGCGTGACGGGCACGATGGCCACGGCGAGAACGGCGCAGCAAACAGCCATGAAAAATATCCGCAGCGTCAAACGGCGAGTATGCTTCCGCGATTTAGAGAATTTTGGCGACATGACGAATTTTCCTTTCACTCCAGTCAAAGCGATTCGAACTGCTTCTCATGTCGCCAATTTTTAACTTTCGCGGTTGAGGAAAACTTGAGTGAGGGCGGTAGGCAGACTGATTCAACACCGAAGTCGCCGAATATTTAGAGAATCGCAAGAATTCGGATTTTGCTCGCTGAACGTAAGCCGCGATTCGTGAGTATTAATTGAGCGAACGGATGAGTTTGGCGGGAGCCCAACTCATCCGGTTATTTAGCGACTGACGAGCGGTCTTGCGGTAGCGGCGAACCAAACTTTCGCAGTCTTCAAAGTTAGTCCCTGTCGGATAGATTTACTTACACTTGTTTGACTTCCCCGGGCAAGCGCCCGTGCCGATGAGCGGTGGCCCGGAAATTTGCCGGATCGCGATACCGCGCATGTCATCAGAGGCAGCTTTGGGATTGGTTGGGCACCCCGTCTTGGCCGTGCAGGTGTCGACCGCGGTCGCCCACACAGAGCCGTCGTTCGGCGATACGACTATGTCCAGGAAGTCGAACATCCGGCCGCAGCGGCCCAGGCAAGCGCCGCGGTACACGGGGTCGCTGGATGGGTTGCTGATGTTGGAGACGAAAGTCGGATCGCTCGACAGGGCGTCCGTCGAGACGACCACGTACGAGTTCCAGGGACGAGAGGGATCGCTCTGGTCGTTCACGGCTGTACCAGGAAACGTAAGAGCGATCTTGCCCGGATCCCCAGCGGCGATGGTCGGAAAGTTGACCTCGTAGACCCCCGGCGGCCCAACCATCCGTGGCGCTGACCAGGTCTTCCCATGGTCGCGCGAGATGGACAGGTACGGCAGGTGGTGGATGTCATCGAACCACACATAGTAAAGATTGTCGGCCGAGTCGACTGCGATCGCCATCTGCGTGTCGGCGGCGCGGATCTTGTTGCTAATCTGGATGCGCGTCCAACTGTCGCCACCGTCTTCGGAGAGCGCCAGCCAGGGATCGCCGCAGTGGCCCTTAGGTAAGAACAACCGTCCAGCGCTGTCGGTGGCCAGGTGGCCGTGAAGACCGCCGCACACCACGTCGTTTGTTTCTGGATCCGCGCCGAGATAAGCCGGTGTGGCGCCCATGGTGAAGGTCAGGCCTCCGTTGATCGAGCGCGCGCACCATGAGTCCGCGACTTGATTCACGCAGTAGTACAACACTTCCGGGAAACGGGGGTCGACTGACTTCAGCAATGGATTGCCGATGGGCGTCGGCCCTGCGAACAGCGTCTGATGGTCGTTCAATCCGGGGATGCTGACCGTGCTCGTCAGCCAGGTCGCGCCTTCGTCATCCGACCAGGAAAGGAACGCACCCATGGGCAGGCCCACGGCCAGGTTCTCGCCGTA
>DASYTZ010000151.1:0-4394 GCA_036001745.1 Pyrinomonadaceae bacterium | reverse complement strand
CGACCAGTAAGCGAGAATGATCAGGCCGACGTCCAGCAATACTTCGAAGATCCGCCGCTTGTACGAGAAGTCGATCAGAAACGCGAACGGCGGCTTCTCACGCGCGGCGACAACTTGCGATTCTGCGTCGTACGCCTTGACCCCCGCGAGATAAACGCCGAGCAACGTCAGCACAATAGTGAAACCAAACAGGATCGCAATGCTGACGTCGGATCGCAATTCGCGCACAGCCAGGGCCAGAAAGCCTGAGATAGCCGCTAATCCATAGAGCATCAACACGGCGCGTTGCTCCGACATGCCCAGCGCCACCAATCGATGTGAGGTGTGATCGCGACCACCTTGCGACGCCGCCCGACCCGAAAGCTTGCGCAGGATCGTGACGAACGTCGTGTCAAAGATCGGAATGAACAGCACGAGGATTGGCACTGCGAGCACCGGCAGGAAACTGCGCGATCGCCCGCCGGCGAGATTGATCAGTGCTGCGCTTGCCAGAAAAAACCCGATGAACATCGAGCCGCAGTCGCCCATGAAGATCGAAGCCGGATGCGAGTTGTAAATCAAAAAGCCGAGCAGCGCCGCGGCGAACACGCCCATCATCACAGCTTCCAGCGGCTGGCCGCTGGCGACGAAGTTCAGCGTCAGAAAACCGGATGCGATCGCCGCGATACCCGTCGCCAAGCCATCCATGTTGTCGAGCAAATTGATCGCATTCGTGATTCCAATCAGCCAAAAAATCGTGATGACTACATTGATTGAAGCCGAGCGCGTCCACGGCAACGCCAGCCCGTAATTCACTACGGCCGCCGCGCCGATGATTTGTCCGATAAGTTTTTGGTAAGGCTTCGTGTGAATAACGTCGTCGACAAGCCCGACAAAAAAGAGAAACGTGCTGACGGTCACAATCACCCACGTCTGGGGCGTGTGCGGCAGAAACAGGATGTAGGTAACGACTACTGCCAGCCAAATTCCCAGCCCACCTAACATCGCCGTCGGCTTCTTGTGCCAGCGATCAGTTTTCGGCTTTGCGACGATTCCCAGACGTCTTGCCAGCAGGCGCACCAACGGCGTCAGCGCCAGAGCCAGGCCAAAGGACACTGCGGGCGGGATATAACTGGAAACCTTCAGCGGAAGCATCGAAAATGTGTTAAGTGAACGCGTTAGAAGCTATTCTAAGCCTGCCGCAAAGGCAAGTCACAAATATTTGGCGATGTGTGACGTACGATCCATACCTTCGCAAGCTAACAGCTTGCGCTACATTTTCAATGGCGGCTATTCTCTCTAGCCGATGGCAGCCACGACAATTGGGGTAATTGGGTGCGGCTATTGGGGGCCGAACCTTTTGCGCAACTTTGCCGAGAACGAAGCGGCGCAGGTAGCTTGGATCTGCGACACGGACGAGGCGCGGCTCGCCGCGATGGGCCGGCGTTATCCGGCGGCGCGCACAACCAGTGATTATCAGAAGCTGATCTCAGACCCCGACCTCGACGCGATTGCTGTTGTCACGCCAGTCGCCACGCACTATCAAATCGCGAAAGAAACTTTGCTCGCCGGTAAACATGTGCTGGTCGAAAAGCCTTTGACCGCGACCGTGCGTGAGGCTGAAGAACTAATTGAACTCGCCGAAAAGAACCGGCGCACGCTGATGGTCGATCACACGTTCGTTTACACCGGGGCCGTGCGCAAGATGAAGGAGATTCTGGCGAGCGATGGACTGGGCGATCTGCTTTATTTCGATTCGGTGCGCATCAACCTGGGATTGTTTCAGCGGGACATCAACGTGCTTTGGGACTTGGCGCCGCACGACCTTTCGATCATGGATTATCTGATCGAGCGGCAGCCGCTCGGGCTCAGCGCGCTGGGCAGTTGTCACATCGAACCGGGCATCGAGAACATCGCTTACATGGTAATGAAGTTCGACGACGATTTCATCGCGCACTTTCATTTCAACTGGCTCGCGCCCGTGAAGATTCGCCGCACGCTGATCGCCGGCGCGCGCAAGATGATTCTTTACGACGACATCGAACCGACCGAAAAAGTGCGCGTCTACGACAAAGGCGTCACGGCGAACCGCGTCGGCGATCGTGAAGCTGAGTACCAAACGCTGGTGAGTTACCGCACGGGTGACGTTTGGGCGCCGAAGATCGACGCGACTGAAGCTTTGAATTATGTCGTCAGAGAATTTCTCGACTCAATTCGTAGCGGGCGCAAAGCTTTGACCGACGGTGAAGCCGGCTTGCGCGTCGTGCGCTTGCTCGAGGCGGCGCAATGTTCGATCAAAGAGAGCGGACGCTTCGTCGAGATTTAGCCGCTTTTGATTTTCAGATGTTGCCGGCGAAGACACTGCGGCAACTCCAACCTCGTTTGCGGGGACCAGCATTGTCACTCCACGGAAAACGCGTCCTCTTCATCTCGTACAACGGAATGCTGGATCCCCTCGGCCAGACGCAAGTACTGCCATATCTGAAGCAGTTGGCCGATCTCGGCGTTGAGTTCACGCTGTTGAGCTTTGAACGCGCGGCCGCTTACACGCCGGAAGGGCGCGAGAGATGCCGAGCGCTTCACGCTGAATTGAAGCAGCACGGAATTGATTGGCATTGGCTGCGCTATCACAAATGGCCTTCGCTGCCCGCAACGGCATACGATGTCTTCGCCGGAACCATGGCCGCGCGCCGGCTGGTACGCAGAAAGCAGATCGAATTGGTCCACGCGCGTAGTCACATCCCGGCGACGATTGCGCTTCGCTTGAAGCGGCAATTGGGTATGAAGATGATTTTCGACGTGCGCGGCTTACTGGCCGATGAATACGTCGATGCGGGTCACTGGCGCAGAGACTCTCTAGCTTATCGAATCACGAAGAATGCCGAGCGCCGCGCGCTTCAGGCCGCCGACGGCGTTGTCACACTCACGGAAAAAATCTGGGACGTGATTAAGGATTGGGACAGCCTGCGCGGCCGAGCTGTGCCGCACGCGGTCGTGCAGTGTTGCGCCGATCTGGAAATATTCCGGTTTGATGCCGCGGCCCGCGCGCTGAGGCGGACGGAACTCGGCATTGCAGATCGATTTGTGGTCGTTTACAGCGGCTCGATTGATGGTTGGTACCTGACGGAAGAGATGTGCGATTTTTTCGTGACGTTGCGGAAGCGGACGCCAAAAGCATTCTTCCTGTGGCTGACGCCGGGAAATCGCGAACGCATTACGACGCTGATGAACGAGCGCGGCGTGTCGAGTGAAGACTTCAAAATACTTTCGGCGTTACCATCAGACGTGCCGTCGTATCTTTCCGCCACAGATGCGGGCCTGGCGTTTATCAAGCCGTGCTTTTCCAAGCAAGCTTCGTCGCCGACAAAATATGCCGAGTATCTCGCGTGCGGTTTGCCGCTGATTATCAATGCTGGCATTGGCGATTCAGATACTTTGATCACGGAACATGACGTCGGTGCTTTGGTTCGCCAATTCAATGAAGCGGATTACGCACAGGCCGCGACCACGATCGAGTGGATGACGAGTGATGTCGAGAAGACTCGCGTGAAGACGCGTGCGGTCGCGGAAAAGTTATTTGACGTGCGCGTCGTTGGGCGTGAACGATACTCAGAACTGTACGAGCAAGTGTTCGACGCTTGACGACTGAATTCGGGTAAACGTTTCGATCGAGTTCAAATGAAAGTCCTGGCCCTGGCGTCTTATCCAAAGGAAGCTGCTTGTACGCGCTATCGCGTCGAGCAGTTTGTGCGGCCGCTGGCCGAGCGCGGCATCACCGTGACGGTCCGGCCGTTCATCGATTCGGATTTGTTTGCGCGGTTGTATCAACAGCGATCGTGGCTGCGAACGGCGTTGGGGCTAACAAAATCGGGGTTGTTGCGGCTGCGGGACGTTGTCGCCGCGGCCAACGCCGATGTCGTACTGGTGCAGCGCGAGGCGATGCTCATCGGGCCGCCAATCATCGAGTGGCTGACGACGCGCGCGTTGCGGCGGCCGATGGTTCTGGATTTGGATGACGCAACCTACGTCCCTTATACTAGCCCGACCTACGGTCGCGTCGCGAAAGCGGTCAAGTTTTTTGGCAAGACTGATGATTTAGTCCGCTGGGCGCGCATTGTCGTTTGCGGAAACCAAACAGTCGCTGAATACGTTTCGGGCAGGGGCGCGCGGGCCGAAATTATCCCGACGGTTGTAGATTTGCAGAAATTCCGTCCCAACCGAACCCGCGACGCATCGATGCCGGTTCTGGGCTGGGTAGGGTCGCACTCAACTTTTCCTTTTCTGGAATCGATTTTGCCGGCCCTCACCGAATTGGCGAAATCGCATTCATTCAAACTGAAAATCGTAGGGTCGGGGCAAGCGAGCGTGTCGGTTCCGGGCGTAGAGGTTGAGAACCTTGAGTGGAGTTTGCAGCG
>DASYTZ010000150.1:0-16065 GCA_036001745.1 Pyrinomonadaceae bacterium | reverse complement strand
GTTAGGCGTGTAGCGATCAACCAATTCTTTGGTCGGCAATTTCGCGTCGGGCCAGCGTTCATGATCCCAATCGCCGCCCGTGATCCATCTGCCCTCCGGCAGCTTGGCGGCGAAATCTCGAATGCGCTCGGCAAATTCCTGGGGCGACGTTGCATCGCGCAGATCGACGCTCGATAGCTGAAACCCGCCGCTCATAAAGTGCACGTGCGCGTCATTGAAGCCGGGCAGGACGAGCTGTCCGTTGGCATCGATTTGCTTTGTTTTGCTGCCGGCGAGCTTCTTTATGTCTTTCGTCGAACCGACTGCGGCAATTCGATTGCCGATAACGGCGACGGCTTCTGCGAGCGGCTGGCCCTGATCCATCGTCTGAACTTTCGCGTTGATGATGATCAAGTCGGCAACGACCGCGGGTTTGTCAGCATGAGTTGTGAAATTCGTCGACATGAGCAGAAAGGAAACAGCGAAGAATAAGGTGATCTTTCGTTTCATAGTTTGCCCTGAAGGAGAAAGTGTCAGAAGCCCGACCGTCAGGGAGTCCGATACATCGGGATTGCTTACGCGTGGGCTTCTGACATGAATCGTAATCCATGCGAGCTATTAGATCCATCGAAATCGCAGTGAATAAAATCGCCAGGTTTGGTGGCTAAATTCTACCGGTGATAGCATGGCGCCGAAAATGACCGGCCCTGAGAGATACGTTGAATGGATCAATACACACTTGGGGTTTAATCCAAGGTCAGCGGCCAATTCCAACGCCCTTTCTGAATACATCGTTGAAGATCTCAGTCGTGCTTCTCCTAAAGCCATAAAAGCCCTGATCAAGAGTGGCCACCTGGTGCCACTAAAGAACGCTAGCGTGTCAACGAAAGTGACGGTTCGGAATATTGATCTGGTGCTCTACGAAAAGGAGGCGTTACCCCAAATTTCCGTCGCGATATCGGTTGAGCACAAGACGGTAATGACTGCTCACGGAAAGGCTCGAAAGAATCGCTACGGCGACATCATCGCGTACTGCAACCACATGCACAATCATCGTCGCGATTGCATCGTAGGTGCCACTGTTGTAATCAATACATCTGAACTTTATGAGAATCCAGATGCTTTTGCTCGTGGATTACAGCGGCCGAAATTCAATATGGATAAGGTCGTTAAGGATACTGTCAAAATTTTCGAGAGCATACCGCTTAGAGAGTCACTCGATGATCCGAATGATACTCCAGAGGCGTTGGCAGTTATCGTGGTCGATTATGACGGAGTAAATCCTGCACGACTAGTTACTAACGAATTAAGTCCCGCTGCCGATAGTACGGCGTACTATCCCAATTTCATCAGGCAACTTGTCGCGAAGTATGAGGCTCGCTTCTGCCGGTAACTTCTAGGATGTTTCCCTCATCGACGAACAGTCCTGTCAGATGTTCGTTTAACCTGCGTCTCGCAATATCGAGGTACTCGCGTTGTAGTTCAACGCCGATGGAGTTTCTTCCAGCTTTGAGGCTGGCTACTAACGTTGTGCCGGTTCCCATGAATGGATCCAAGACCGTATCGCCAGTGAACGAAAACATTCTAACTAAACGATGAGCTAGTTTTTCAGGGAACGGCGCTGGATGTTCGCGCGTAGATTCACCGGGCAGTGTCCAAATCTGTTGAAACCAGGCCGCGTGTTCTTCTTTCGTGAGTCGCGAAGAATCGCGCTGTTCTGCGGTCGGCTGTCGGTATCCGCCGGGTTTTCGGAGCATCAAAATAAATTCAGCATCGTTTTTGATAATGGCATTCGGCTCATAGGGCTTGCCGAGAAAAGATGATCCGTTTTCAACTTCATAGTTCGCATTTGAAATCTTGTGCCAGATAATAGGTGTTAAGTTGTCAAACCCGATCTTCCTTGCCCTCACGATAATGTCAGCATGCATTGGCATAACAACATGTCGACCGTTTTTCCGCCGTGACAGGCAGACATCACCAACGACACAAACTACGCGACCGCCTGGAACCAGCACCCTGAAACAATGACTCCAAACTTTATCTAGTTCATCGTGAAAGGTCTCGTAATCCTCAATATGCCCCATCTGTCGATCGTTTTCGTGGTAACGCTTCAGTGTCCAGTATGGGGGCGAAGTCACGACTAAGTGCACGGAAGAATCTGCAATCCAACCAAGCTCGCGGGCGTCCCCTTCATGTATGGAGGTTCGCAGTGCGTTTTGCGTTCGAGCCATGGCTTGCATCGGTGTCATATTAGAGTTCTTCACTGACGTTTACAATTTCATGTACACTCGATAGTACCAGTGTACAGTCAGAGTCAAGTAATGATTATTGCAGTGCAGCAGACTGCCCAACGACTTACCCGGGCTTTTCGGGCATTCCGACCGTGCGACTTTGGGAACGGCCTAAATCAAGCCACTGACTTGTATTCCTAATTCGAAAAAGCGATGTCAGTCATGTCTGCGCAAATCAAACCTGACATTCTAGTTGAAGAGTTGCGAGACATCGTCGGCGATGAGAATGTTCTCTCAGAGCCTGACGAACTGTTGGTGTACGAAAGCGACGGCTTGCCGCAGCACAAACATGCCCCCCGCGCCGTCGTTTTTCCCAACTCGACTGAAGAGACTGCGGACGTTCTGGCGTTGCTGCATGACGAAGGCGTGAGCTTCGCTCCTCGCGGCGCCGGCACAGGACTTTCAGGTGGCGCGCTGGCAGTAAATCGTGGTGTTGTCATCGAGCTCGCCCGAATGCGGAAGATTCTCGAGATCGACACTGAGAACCGACTCGCACGCGTGCAGACGGGCCTGGTCAACGCACAGCTTACTCGCTCCGTAGAGCCTTACGGCCTTTATTACGTCCCGGATCCTTCGAGCCAGCCTTCCTGCACAATCGGTGGCAACATCGCCGAAAACGCCGGCGGCATTCATTGCCTGAAATACGGCACAACCACGGACCACGTCGTCGCAGCGCGCATAGTTTTGTCGGATGGTTCGATCGTCGATTTCGATTCAAAACGTGCCGGCTATGATTTGTTAGGCGTCTTCGTTGGCTCGGAAGGGACTTTCGGCATTGCCACTGAGGCAACTGTGAAACTCGCGCCGGTTCCACCTGCGGTGCGCACGCTGCTCGCGGATTTTCTGGACGTAGATGATGCGAGCCGCGCGGTGTCAGCAATTATTGCAGCAGGCATGCTCCCGGCGGCGCTGGAGATGATGGACAACGCGATCATTCGCGCCGTCGAGGCGAGCGTGTTCACGGCCGGATTGCCCGTCGATGCCGCCGCGGTTTTGCTGGTCGAGCTCGATGGCATTGAAGCGGGCATTGATGAAGATGCCGAAAAGGCCGAAGCAATTCTGCGCGAGCACGGCGCCCGCAAAGTTCGCCGTGCGGCTGATGAAGAGGAGCGGAAAAAACTTTGGGCCGCGCGAAAAGGCGCATTCGGCGCCGTCGGCCGGCTGAGTCCTGACATCATGATTCAGGATGCCGTCGTGCCGCGCTCGCGTCTGCCGGAAGTGCTCGCGGAAACGTATCGCATTAGCGCGAAATACAATCTGCAACTCGCCAACGTCTTTCATGCCGGCGACGGCAACCTGCATCCTTTGATCTGTTTCGATCTTCGACAAGGCGCCGATCTGGAGAATGTCCGACAAGCAGGGCGCGAAATCATGGAGACTTGCGTGCGTGCCGGCGGCACGATCACCGGAGAGCACGGCGTTGGTCTCGACAAGAGCGCTTACCTGTCTTTGATCTTTTCTGAAGATGACATGGAAGCGATGTTGCGCGTTCGCGCCGCTTTCGATCCTTCGGGCTTGTGCAATCCGGGAAAGATCATTCCGATGCCGCGAGGATGTGGTGAAGCGCGCGCCGTGGCGACGCAAAGTCTTTCCCCACGACCAGAGGGAGAGGAAAAAACTGCCCGAGTCGGCTCGCGTCTTTCACCTTCGCGAACGCAGCCACTGCTCGCTGCCCGCATGAACGAGACGCGAATTGCCCGCGAGCTTTCCCGGCTGTTGGGCGATGTGGGTGTGCGCCGGCTGGCTGATTTTGCAATCGACTTGCAGTCGAGCGAGCGTGCGGAACGCTTAATCGAAGTCGCGCCGGCTTCGTCTGAGCAAGCATCCGAAGTCTTGCAATTTGCCGCGCGGGAAGGGCTCGCCGTCATTCCCGCCGGCACGCGCTCCTGGTTAGATGTTGGAAATCTGATGACCAAAGCAGATCTTATCGTCAGCTCTCGTCGCATGAACCAGTTGCTTCGACACGAGCCGGCAGACCTGGTCGCGACGGCGGAAGCCGGATTGACGCTGGCGGATTTCCAAGAGCAGTTGGCGCAAAGAGGTCAATGGCTGCCCATCGATCCGCCTGATGACGGAACTGCGACCCTCGGAGCCGTGTTGGCAACCGGCTCCAGCGGACCTCAGGCATTCGGCTATGGGCCATTGCGATCATTTGTTATTGGGTTGCGCGCAGTGCTCGCCGATGGCCGGCAAATCAAATCGGGCGGCCGGGTAGTGAAAAACGTCGCGGGTTACGATCTCAGTAAGCTATTCACCGGAAGCTACGGCACGCTGGGCCTGATTACGGAAGTAACGTTTAAGCTACGGCCTTTGCCGGCTGAGACGCGGACGATTGTTGCTTTGGGAACGCGTGAAGATCTGGTCAGCGCGGCGAGGCGCGTTGCGAACAACTTCTTCCCGGTTGCTGTGGAAGTAATCTCGCCGCTGCTGGTGGAAGATCTCGGGCTGCAATCGCAGCGCGATCAGTGCGCCCTGCTGATCCGATTCGCGGCATCAACGAGAACGGTGATTACCCAGACGGCTCAAGCCTTGAAGGCGCTTCGTGACGAGAGCTTCCGTTGTGCGACCCACGATGACGACGCGGGGCTTTGGCAGGCACTGGGAACAGCACCGTTGCAGACTAAGCATGATTTGAGTTGGACGGCTCGAGTGCGACCAACTGACTTGCCTTCTCAGGTCAACGCCGTTGCCATGCTGGAGCACGATGATGCCTGGCATCGCGCGGTTCGTTGGCATGCGTCAATCGGTGAGGGTCGTTTGCGCGCGATCGCCCGCAGTCCTGTCTATCATCAGGAGGCAGTGCGCGTGCTTGAACGGCTGCGCCAACAAGCAGAGAATCTGGGCGGCAGTTTGGTCCTGGAGAAAGCGCCCGCAGAAATTAAGCGTGAGTTTGACGCGTGGGGAAACTTCGGTGCCGCGGATGAGTTGATGAAGAGAGTGAAGCTGCAACTCGATCCGGAGAATCAGTTGTCGCCAGGGAGGTTTTTCGCAGACGCCTGAGACAATCTCAGAGTTTAAGTGACGTGCCTCGTCCCGTCAGGGACGAAATATTTGTAGTATCCGATCCATTCTCGATTACGGGCTCCGCAAGGAGCGAAACGCAAACCCGTTTCGCTCCTTGCGGAGCTTATTGATTTATTCGTGTCGCGGTTCTATAAAGATTTCGCTCCTAACGGAGCGATGATGAGCGTCAGCCGTGGGGATGGTACACATGAAACAGAACTCAAATTGCTTGGTCCGTCGAATTGCAGCGACCTTACTGCTGCTATCGGTTACAGGATCCCTTGTCTTACTGCCCCGAAGTTACGATCCGGCACTCGCCGCTTCCCGCGAACCGGTGCGCGCGCGCCACGGCATCGTGGCTTCAACGAATGAAGTTGCTTCGAAAGTCGGCGTGGAGGTCATGCGAAAAGGCGGCAACGCCGTGGATGCGGCAATCGCGGTGGCGTTCGCTTTGGCGGTGACGCATCCGGCGGCGGGAAATCTTGGCGGCGGTGGTTTCATGATGATTCGTTTGAAGGATGGGCGCACGACGGCAATCGATTATCGCGAGATGGCGCCGGCGGCGGCGCATCGCAACGTTTATCTCGATAAAAACGGGAACGTGATTGAAGGCGAAGGCGGCTCGATCGAAGGGTATCGCGCGGCGGGCGTGCCCGGAACCGTGCGCGGAATGGAACTGGCCTTGAAGAAGTATGGCTCGCATCGATTGACGTGGAGCCAGTTGATTGAGCCCGCGCGGCGTCTGGCCGCGAATGGCTTTACGGTGACGAATTCGCTGGCGCGCGGACTGCGCGGTAATCGCGAGTACCTGTCCAAGTATCCCGAAACAAAAAGGATCTACCTGAACAACGGTAAGTTCTACAACGAAGGCGATCTGTTCGTGCAGCCCGATCTGGCGGCGACGTTCACGCGTTTGCAGCAGCGCGGACCAAATGAATTCTATGAAGGCCAGACCGCCCGAATGATCGTCGATGACATGAAGCGCCACAACGGGCTGATCATGATGGAAGACATGCGCGGCTATATCGCGAAAGAGCGCGAGCCTCTGCGTGGAACTTATCGCGGCTATGAAATTATCTCGATGCCGCCGCCTTCATCCGGCGGAGCGGTACTTATCGAGATGCTGAACATCCTCGAAGGTTATGATTTGAAAAAGATGGATTGGGCATCGTCCGATCGTTATCACCTGACAACTGAGGCGATGCGCCGCGCGTTCGCGGATCGCGCTGAGTACATGGGTGACACGGATTTCGTGAAGGTTCCCATTGCCGGCTTGACTGACAAGAAATACGCCGCGCAACTGCGCACCACGATCAGTGCTGAGCATGCATCGACAAGCGAACAGGTCAGGGCAGGGAAACCAGCCGGTTATGAATCGGATGAGACGACGCATTTCACGGTGGTGGATGCTGATGGAAACGCCGTCGCGAACACTTACACGCTGAACAATTCGTACGGCTCAGCGGCGGTTGCAAAGGGCACGGGCATAATCATGAACGACGAGATGGACGATTTTGCCGCGAAGCCCGGCACGCCGAATCTTTACGGCTTGATTCAGGGCGAGCGCAACGCAGTTGCCCCGCACAAACGACCTCTGTCGGCAATGACACCAACGTTCGTGCTGCGGAAAGACGGCTCGCTCTGGTTTACCGTCGGCAGTCCCGGCGGGCCGACAATCATCAACACCGTGCTCGATGTGGTCACAAATGTGATCGATTACAACATGAACATTCAGCAGGCGATTGACGCGCCGCGCATTCATCATCAATGGCTGCCTGATGAATTGGTTTACGAGCCTTACGGATTATCGGGCGACACGCAGAAGGCTTTGCTCGCGCGCGGCCACAAACTGGTCGACAAGCCGCGCTACCTCGGCGATTGCGAAGGAATCATGATCGAAGACAAGACTGGAATGCGTCTGGGTGCGACCGATCCGAGACGGAGTGATGGGTTGGCGGTTGGGTATTAGAGGTTGAAGTTCAAATTCATGGCATCGAGTCGCCTAAATAGGAATTCAGCCCTTGGGTTCTTTGAAAAGAAGACAACCAAGATAACTGTGCTGAGTCTTCTCTGCTTCGCGGTCGTCATGGTTTTGTTCGGGGCCTGGCAAAAATGGACAAATTCCGCCCAACCTGCTGACTACGAAGGCAGAATCGTAGACCGTTGGGCTGACAACTCAGGGGCGGCTGAGGGTTATCAACCACGTCTGGCTCTGCTCATCGAGTCAACTGACGGCAGACGATTTACCGTCAGGGTCGACCCTAACGTTTATGAATCGGCGCGTGTTGGAATGCGCATCCGAAGCAGATCAGGCCAGGTTGTTCTCATCGATTCGGAGAAAAATCCGGTTGCAAAATAAAGAGGGGACTTAGCCAGCTTCGCTGGCTCATTGAATTGTTCAGCCGCGCTTGAACCTACTAGATCCTAGCTATCTTGTTATAATCCTCGCGTTCGTAATCGGAAAACAGATTCATCTTGCAAGACATATCGGCTAACTCATCGCTCAATTCAATACTCGCCCGCGAAGAAGAAAAGATTCTCGCCTGCGTGCACTGCGGGCTTTGTCTGGAAGCTTGTCCGACGTACGTTGCCACTTCCGACGAGAACGATAGTCCGCGCGGGCGGATCTACCTGATGCGGGCGGTGAAGGAAGGACGGCTCAAAGCCGATTCACCGGCGTTCGAAACTCATATCGATCGATGTCTTGGGTGTCGTGCGTGCGAGGCTGCCTGTCCGGCGGGCGTGGAGTACGGTCAACTTCTTGAAGCCGCGCGCGCTGAGATTACGAACCACCAAAAGCCGCAAGGAGTTTATCGCGTGCTGCGTTTCGTGTTGCGGCATGTGTGGTTGCAGCCGAAAAGGCTGCGCGCCGCATTTACTTGCGCTCGTGTCTTCCGCGATCTGGGTCTGGCGAATTTTCTTCTGCGGACGGGAATCGCGCAGGGAATTTCATCACAGTTTCAGTTTGCGCTGGCCTTGCTCGACGGATCACGTGTTAGCGGGCGCCAACAAGGAAACAGCGCAGGCAAGATACCTGCGAATCCCGACTCGTCGGGACAGAATGCGGACGCTCCAACGGCGGGCGCTCCGGTACTGCTCTTCAAGGGCTGTGTCACTGAAAGCTTATTCAACCGAGTCAACGACGCGACGAAGCGGGTCCTTGAAGTGAATGGTTGCCGCACGAAGGCTCCCGCAGCACAAGTTTGTTGCGGGGCGCTGCACGCTCACGCGGGCGATCTCGAAGGCGCGCGCAAGTTGGCGCGACAAAATATAGACGCTTTCGATGAGCAATCAGACGCGGCGAGCCCGAGTGCAATAGTCACGAACGCCGGCGGATGCGGCGCGATGCTTGTCTCGTATGGTCATCTGCTGACGGACGATCCGAACTACGCCGAACGAGCGAAGCATTTCAGCGCGCGCGTGCGCGACATTGGCCAACAACTTCAAACTATCGGATTTCGGAACGGAGCAAGCATCGGATTCGACCGGACGACTTACGATGCTTCCTGTCATCTGCTGTACGGCCAACACGCGGCCGACGCTTCGCTGGGGATGCTTTGGGCGATCCCTGATTTGAAGTTTGCACCGCTGGACGGAAGTGATGTTTGCTGCGGCGGAGCAGGAGTATACAACCTGTTGGAGCCGCAGTTGTCGCAGGAAGTCCTGAACGAAAAACTAAGGCACATCAATGAATCCGGCGCCGAAGTTCTGGCGACGGGCAATCCGGGTTGTCACATGCAAATCGCGGCCGGCGCGAAGCTCGCTGGCATGTCGCTCCGAGTCTGCCATCCCGTTGAACTGCTCGATGAAGCGTACGCTAACGCAGGCTATTACCGTGCGGAGGAAACAGCAAAGCGATGATCGACTGGATCGAAATCCGCAAACAGTTTCCGGTAACGAATCGCCTCGCTTATCTCAACAGCGCGGCCGCCGGCCCGGTGTCTGTCCCCGCACACGAGGCGGCCGTGAACTACTACGACAAGATGATGAACGACGGCGATGTGCACTGGAACCGTTGGCTCGCCGAACGTGAAGCAGTACGCGAGCGGCTGGCGAAATTCATCAACGCCGAACCTGACGAGATCGCGTTCACGACTAACACCTCTTCGGGCATGAACCTGATTGTTGATGCGCTGGAAGAACGTGGCGAAGTCATCTCGAGCGAGCTCGAGTTTCCGGTTACGACGTTGCCATGGATGCACCGGCGGATTCCGGTTCACCTGCTGCCGGCGCTCGAGGGTGAAGCGCGACCCAACGCGATTCGCGAGGCAATGACACACTCCACGGGAATCATCGCGCTGAGTCACGTGCAATTCTCGAACGGCTTCCGCATTGACCTCGAAGAACTCGGGCGAATCAAAGGCGACCACGCCCTGGTAATTAACGCCAGTCAATCAGCAGGCGCATTTGAAATTGATGTGAAGAAAATGAGGATTGATGCGCTGTGCGCGACGGGCCACAAATGGATACTGGCCGGCTACGGGTCCGGCTTTGTGTATCTCAGCCGAAATCTTTTGCAACAGACGCGTTCGCGCGCGTTAAGCTGGCTCAGCGTTGAAGATCCGTTTGCTATGCGCAACGACGAGTTGCTCCCGCGTCACGATGCCGCGGCGCGCATCGAATTGGGCTGTCCACATTTTGCTGGAATATTTGCCCTCGGCGCTGCGGTGAAGTTGATCGAAGAGATGGGAATGCGAAATATTCAGGAGCGGATTCTCGACCTGAATCGAAAATTAACTGAGCGGCTGTCTGAGAATGGCTGGAAGATTCTTTCACCGCTACAGAATGAAGCGTCACGATCCGGCGAGACGCTGATTGAAGTAGACAGACCTGCGGAAGTCGTCCGCTCTTTGTTCCGTCGCGGCATTGTGGTTACCGAAAAGCCTCAGGGGATTCGCGTGGCCACGCATTTTTTCAATGATGAGAGCGACATCGAACGGCTGGCCGACGCGCTGAAGGAGATCCGCGGACAAACTTTCTAAACTCTTGCGGCTTTTCTCTTATGTTTGTCCTTGCTGCGTGCGGCAGCCGGAGACTTTCCAAAGTGCTCGCGACAAAGTTGCAGAAACTTTAGCTGAATAGGGGACTCGTACCCGCCAACCAACCGCGCCAGGCCAAGCTGCCAATTGATTTGCGCTCCTTCGATCCACCAACGCACGAGTGTTCCTCTCGCAACTTCATCGCGCACCGATTGCAACGGAACGATACCGACGCCCATGTCTTCTTCGACCATGCGTTTGATTGCGGCGAGCCGGCTCAACTCCATCGCGACGTTCGGCGTCACTCCGGCCTGAGCAAAGAATAGATCGATGAGGCGGCGCGTATTTCCGCCACGTTCGCCGAGAATTAGTTTCTCGCCTGCCAGCGCGTAAGCACTGACAACTTTTTGCTTCGCGAGTTTGTGTCGCGGCGAAGCAATCGCCACCAGATAATCTTCGTTCAGCAACTCAGTTTGAACGCCGCGGGCTTCAACCGGCAGCGACACGAAGGCGGCGTCGACTTCACCAGCCATCAGACGCTTTACCAGCTCTTCGCTGGTGCCTGAGACGACTGACGCTTCCACGCCCGGATGTGCTGTCTTCAACTTCTTCAAGATCCGGGGAAGGGGATCGCCGCTGACCATCGCCGACGCGCTGCCGATGCGCAGCCGGCCTTTCTCGGCGCCGGTAAGCGCGGCCAACTCGTGCAAGGCCGCGTCGTGTTCGCGCAGGATCAGCCGGGCCCGCTCGAGCAGCTTCTCGCCGGCTTCGGTAAGAATGACTCTTCGCGGCGCCCGCACGAACAGCCTTACGCCGGTCTCGCGCTCCAATTGTCGGATCTGCATGCTGATGGCGGCTTGCGTAACGTGAACGCATTCCGCTGCCGCTGTAAAAGTTCCGGTCTCGGCGATTGCCGCGAAGGCTCTTAGTTGCCTGATTTCCATGTTGTCCCTCGCATCATCCAGGGTTATCGCACGAATAAGATCTTTTAGTTTCCATTATACCTATTTGGGCATCTAAAATCACAAATAATGAACACCGGCGTTTTGGAATTGAACGCTCGAAAATCCCGGGCAGTCGCTTTTCAGGGCATTTCGCCGCGCGCGCGTTGGCTCGTCGTCGGCGTAGATGGCGGCGGCACCGGAACCCGCGCCGTGATCATGGACGAGCAACAATGTGTTGTCGGCGAGGGCCACGCCGGCCCCTCAAATCCCCTGCGAGTGGGCGTGGCGGACGCGGCCAGCAATGTGCGACAGGCTGTCGATCGCGCGTGCGCCGAGGCCGGCGTGCATCGCGACGATATCGCGAATGCCACGGTCGGTTTGGCGGGAGTGCGACGCAAAGACATTCGCGAGATTACGCTCGGAAAAATCAGTCAATGTCTGAAAGAGATTAAATCGATCGAACTGCTGCCGGACGGTGAGATTGCGCTGTATGGAGCGACCGATGGCCAGCCCGGACTGGTCGTGATCGCGGGGACTGGTTCGATTTGCTGTGGTCGCAATCGTCAAGGAAAACAAGTCTGCGCCGGCGGATGGGGCCCGATCGTCGGTGACGAAGGTGGGGCGTCATGGATCGCGCGCAAGGCGTTGCAGGCTGTCGCGCACGCCTGCGACGAACGTGGACCAAAGACGGCGCTGACCAGCGCGGCGCTGGCTTATTTCAAAGTCGCCATACCTGACGATCTCTCAACGGCGATCTATTCTCCGAACATGACAAACGATCGCTTGGCGGGGTTTGGCCGCGAATTAGTTCGCCTGGCGCGGGCCGGTGACAAGGTGGCTGTCGAAATCCTGCGAAAAGCCGGACGGGAACTGGGAATTGTAGCAGCGGCCGTTATCAAAAAGCTGCGAATGGAGAATGAAAAGTTTCCGGTTGCGCATGTTGGCGGTGTCTATGGCGCCGGCGATCTGGTGCTGGATTCGATGCGAGAAGAAATCAAGAAGACCGCCAAACACGCCTTTCTCGCACAACCATTGTTTCCTCCAGTAGTGGCGGCAGCGCGTTTGGCCCATGCGCGACTCCGCGAAGAACTGGCGCTCGCGGTGTGAATGCAGTTTCAAGTTTCAAGTTCCGAGTTCCGAGTTCTATACCCTAAACTTGAAACCTGAAACTTGAAACTTCAAACATGCCCACAAGTGAATCCCCAACCGTTCCGCTCACTGAACAGGAAAATCCACGCACCAGCAACTTGAGTTCGTTTTCGTCGCTCGAAATCATCCGAGCAATGAACGACGAAGACGCGACAGTTGCGACTGCCGTTGGTGCAGTGTTATCGGAAATAGGCAAGGCGGTTGACCGTATCGCCGAGCGTTTGCGAAACGGCGGCCGACTGTTCTACATAGGCACGGGCACCTCCGGCCGCTTGGGCGTATTGGACGCGGCAGAATGTCCGCCCACGTTCGGTGTAGCTCCGGATTTGGTTCAGGCTGTGATCGCCGGCGGCTACGAAGCGTGCTATCGTGCGGTCGAAGCTTCCGAGGACGACGCCGAAGCGGGCGCTCACGATTTGAAAGCGCGAGGATTCACCGCGCGAGATGCATTAATCGGCATCGCCGCTTCAGGCCGGACGCCTTACACGGTCGGCGCAGTTGAATTCGCGCGGCAGCTCGGGGCATTTACAGCGGCGATTACGTGCGTGTCCGATTCCGCGATCACGAAAGCGGCTGAAGTTGCGATCGTGCCCATCGTTGGGCCCGAAGTTATTGCCGGCTCAACGCGTCTGAAAGCCGGCACGGCGCAAAAGATGGTTCTAAACATGATTTCGACCGCGACGATGGTTCGCCTCGGTTACGTTACTGGCAATCGAATGACGAACGTTCAGACCCGCAACGTGAAACTGCGCGCGCGGGCGGTGAGAATTCTGATGAGCGAGGCGGGCATCGATGAAGCGACAGCCAGCGAAGTGCTGGATGCCGCCGAAGGTCGGTTGCCGGTCGCGATCGTCATGGCAAAGACGCAATCCGGATATGCTCATGCGAAGGCTGCGCTGGAAGCGGCCGATGGAGTAATCGCGCGGGCTTTGGAAACAATCGGTTCTGAAAACGCAAACGCATGAAACTGCTGGACCTTGTGATCATCTTTGGTTACCTGATCGGCATCACGCTGTTCGGCGTATGGTTCGCGGGCCGCCAGAAAACAACTGAAGATTATTTTGTCGGAGATCGCAGCGTGCCGTGGTGGGCAATTGCCATGTCGATCGTCGCGACTGAAACGTCAACCATCACGTTCATCTCAGTGCCGGGAATCGCGTTTGCGCGTGGCGGTAACTTTCAATTTTTACAGTTGGTTTTCGGCTACATGCTCGGTCGTGTGATGATCTCGCTGTTATTCATCCCGTCATATTTTCGCGGCGAACTCTTAACGGTCTACCAATTGCTCGAGCGCCGGTTTGGAAATCGCATCAAGATGTTAGCGGCTTCTCTGTTCGTGGTGATGCGAAATATCGCCGACGGCATTCGCCTCTTGTTGACGGCAATTGTCGTGGCGGCCGTTTACACGGCGTTTCAACCGAGCGTGAACCCGGAAATTATTATCGCCGGCGCGGTGATTTTGTTGGGCCTCGTAATGTTGATTTTCACTTACTACGGCGGCATGGAAGCGGTGATTTGGGTGGAAGTCGTGCAGCTCGGAATCTACATTGCCGGCGCGTTGGCGGCGGCGTTGGTTTTGCTCTCGCACATCAATGGCGGCTTCGAAGGTGCAGTTGCTGCCGGCCGGCAGTTTGGCAAGTTTAGTCTCATCGATTTCGGGTTCAGACCAACTTCGTATGCGTTCGCGCTCCCGTTTACTTCCAGCGCATTGCACTTCACCCTGCCGATCGATTTCACTAAGACGTATACGCTTTGGGCAGGACTTATCGGCGGCTGCTTTCTGACGATGAGCACGCACGGCACCGATCAATACCTGGTGCAAAGATATCTTTGCACCGACCGGTCACGGCGCGCAGCGGCCGCGCTTCTTTCGAGCGGCGCTGTCGTGCTGGCGCAGTTCGTCGGGTTTCTCTTCATCGGCGTACTGCTATTTGCTTTCTATCATCCGTACACGGATCCCGGCTATGCGACGGCGACCGCAGCGGCGTTTCCATTCAGTGCCGGCGATCGAGTGTTTCCCGATTTCATTACCAAGCACATGCCTTCAGGTCTTTCGGGATTAGTAGTGGCAGCGATTTTCGCGGCGGCACTGTCATCGTCTTTGAATTCGATCGCCGCAACGGCAGTCAACGATCTGTACAAGCCCTTCAAGCCCGGACGCGACGACCGCCATTACCTGCGCGTGTCGCATTGGTTGACGCTTTTGTGGGGCGTCGTTCAGGTCGGCGTGGCTTTGGTGGCGATGCGCACGTCAAGTTCGGCGCTTGATAAGGCGCTCTCCGTGGCGTCGCTGATCAATGGTCCGATCCTCGGCGTCTTCCTGGTCGGCACATTCCTGCGGCGCGTCAGCGAGCCGCCGGCACTGATCGGCATGATTGCCAGCATCCTGGTCATGATGTACGTGCGCTTTTATACGCCGATTGCGTGGACATGGTACGTTCTGCTGGGCAGCGTGATTACACTGGTGGTGGCCTGGATTGCGAGTTTAGCTTTTGCCACAGCGCCGAAGTCGCGACAGGATGAGCTCGCACCCGGAGTTTAGATTGTCGTTTTAGCAATGAAATAACGAGCAATGAAATCTCTCAGATCCTTCACCGCGCGAAGCAGCGCAATTCTCCTTTTCGTGACGTTGACGATGACGTCAATCGTCGGCGTAAACGGAAACACCGGGACCGACTTTGCTATGTCACCAGTCCCTGCTGCCTCGGCGAGATTCAAACCCTACTCGCGCCATCCGTCGAAGGACGCAGTCAAGTGGGCCGACAAACAACTCAAACAGATGTCGCTCGAAGAGAAGGTTGGCCAGTTGATTTCGGTGGGAATCAACGCAACGTATCTAAATCAGGAGAGCGAAGCCTTCAAGGCTCTTCGTCATCAAGTCGTCGATAACCACGTCGGCGGCATCATTCTGTTTCGCGGGCCTGTTTACGAGTCGGTAGTAATCGTCAATCGGATGCAGCAGCTGGCGAAATATCCGCTGCTGATTTCCGCTGACCTGGAAGCGGGCGCCGGCATGAGGTTCGATGACACGGTGAACTTTCCCTGGAACATGGCGATTGCCGCGACCGGAAATCCCGAGTACGCGCGCCGCGCCGGCGAGCTGACCGGGCGCGAAGCACGCGCGCTGGGCGTGCAGCAGATTTATGCGCCGGTAGCCGACGTCAACAACAACGCCGCGAATCCAGTCATCAACGTTCGTTCGTACGGCGAAGATCCGGCGCAGGTTGCGAAGTTTGTTGCTGCCTTTGTCGAAGGCGCGCAAAACGCCGGCGTCATCGCCACCGCAAAGCATTTTCCCGGTCACGGTGACACCGCGATTGATTCTCATCGGGGCCTGCCTGAAATCGACGTCACGCGTGACCGCCTAAACAGCGTCGAATTGGTTCCATTTCGCGCCGCCGTAGATGCGGGCGTGGGCGCGGTGATGGATGGTCACATCGCTCTGCCGCGCATCGATCCGACCGCGATCACGCCGTTGCCTAAGAACGTCAAGCTCAAACCAATCGACACCAATGATGGCGCCGAAATAGTCACCGAGAAGAGTACTTTGCCAACAACGCTGTCCCCGGTGCTGAACGGCATCCTGCGCAACGATTTGAAATTCGATGGGCTAATTGTTACTGACGCCATGAGCATGAGCGGTCTCACGCTCTACTTTACGCAAGAGGAGGCGTCGGTGCGCGCGCTGGAAGCCGGAGCAGATCAACTTCTGAAACCGGC
>DASYTZ010000149.1:0-8121 GCA_036001745.1 Pyrinomonadaceae bacterium | reverse complement strand
CGCGAGGAGACGAAAGCGCGCCGCATTGAGGTCAAGGGCGAGAGCGGCGAAGAGCCGAAGACGATTGAAGCAAAAGCTGAGAAAGCGTCGGCTGCAAAAAGCTAATCGCTCGGTGGGTGCTTTGCTGGACGGGGCGGCTGGCGACATCGTCAGTTGCCCCGTTTGCTTTCGACGAACGTGAGTTACAAAATTGAACCAAAACTGGATTGGGCATCATGCGGTTAGACAAATTCACTTTACGAGGACAGGAAGCGATCCAGGCGGGCATTGAGCTTGCCGAGCGCAATCAAAATCAGCAGGTCGAGCCGGAGCATATTCTTTGCGCCATGCTTGACCAGCCTGAGGGCATCGTCCGGCCGCTGATCGGAAAACTCGGCGCGAACATCCAGGTCATCAAGAACGACTGCGAAGCTGCGGTCGCTCGCTTTCCGCGCGTTCAGGGCGGCCAGCAGTATTTCTCTCCACGACTCACCCAAGTCTTCACCGCCGCGCAGAAGCAAGCAGATGTTATGAAGGACGAGTACATCTCAACCGAGCATCTGCTGCTGGCGATTGCTGACGAAAAGACGGGGGATGCGGGCAAGATTCTGCGCCAGCATGGAGTCAACCGCGACGACTTACTGAAAGCCATTGAGCAGACGCGCGGCGGAACGCGCATCACGGACCAAAATGCGGAAGCAAACTATCAGGCGCTGGCGAAGTACGCCCGCGACCTGACCGAGCTCGCGCGGCAAGGCAAGCTGGATCCGGTCATCGGGCGTGACGATGAAATTCGTCGCACGATTCAAGTCCTCTCCCGCCGCACAAAAAATAATCCCGTGCTGATCGGCGAGCCGGGTGTTGGCAAGACTGCAATAGTCGAAGGCCTCGCCCAACGGATCGTGTCGGGCGACGTTCCTGAAACTTTGCGAAACAAGCGTCTGGTTGCGCTCGATCTCGGATCGATGTTGGCGGGCGCGAAGTATCGCGGTGAATTTGAAGATCGTCTGAAAGCGGTCTTAAAGGAGATTGAAAACGCGCAGGGTCAAATCATTCTTTTCATTGACGAGTTGCACACGCTTGTTGGCGCGGGCGCCGCGGAAGGCGCGATTGATGCTTCGAACATGTTGAAGCCCGCGCTGGCGCGCGGCGATTTGCGCTGCGTTGGCGCCACCACGCTCAACGAGTACAAGAAGTACATCGAAAAAGACGCCGCGCTCGAGCGTCGCTTCCAACAAATCTACGTCGGCGAACCCAGTGTGGAAGACACGATTGCGATCCTGCGAGGTCTGAAAGAGCGTTACGAAGTTCATCACGGTGTGCGCATCAAGGATTCGGCGATTGTCGCTGCGGCGACGCTTTCAAATCGTTACATCACCGATCGTTTTCTGCCCGACAAAGCGATCGATTTAATTGATGAAGCTGCATCGCGCCTCCGCATCGAGATTGATTCTCTGCCCCAGGAGATCGATCAGCTTGAACGCGAAATCATGCAGCTCGAGATTGAACGCCAGGCGTTGCAGCGTGAAGAAGATGAACGCTCAAAGAAAAGGCTGCACGAAATTGAGCAGCGCATTGCTGACTTGAAAGAGAAATCCTCGGGCATGAAAGCAAAATGGCAATCCGAAAAGGAAGCCATTGAGCGCATGCGTGCCGCGAAAGCCGAGTTGGAACAGTTGCGCTTGCACCTGGATCAGGCCCGCAACGCGGGTGATCTAGCGCGTGCCTCAGAAATCCAGTACGGTACGATTCCTGAACTGGAACGGAAGTTGGAAGTTGAACAGGAGAAGCTCGCGAAAATCCAACAGGACGGCGTAACGCTCAAGGAAGAAGTTGACGAAGAAGACGTCGCGGAAGTGGTCGCAAAATGGACCGGGGTGCCGGTGTCAAAGATGCTGGAAGGCGAAATGCACAAGCTGCTCACGATGGAAGTGCGTCTGCGTCAACGCGTGATCGGCCAGGACGAAGCACTCACTGCCGTCGCGAACGCCGTCCGCCGCGCGCGGGCCGGACTTCAGGATCCAAACCGGCCGATCGGCTCATTCATATTTCTTGGCCCGACAGGTGTCGGTAAGACTGAGACCGCGCGCGCGCTGGCGGAGTTTATGTTCGACGACGAACGCGCGATGGTGCGACTCGACATGTCTGAGTACATGGAGAAGCATGCCGTCGCGCGCATGATCGGCGCGCCTCCAGGCTATGTCGGATACGAAGAGGGTGGTCAGTTGACCGAAGCCGTGCGCCGCCGGCCTTACAGCGTCATTCTCTTTGACGAGATCGAGAAAGCGCACCCGGACGTGTTCAACGTGCTGCTGCAAATCCTGGATGACGGACGCCTGACTGATTCGAAGGGCCGCACGGTGGATTTCAAGAATACCGTCTTGATCATGACCTCGAATCTCGGATCGCGCGAGATTCAATCCGTCAGCGATGATGAGAAGCAGGTGCGCGAAGCGGTCACGCAGGTTCTGCGCGAGCACTTCAAACCCGAATTCCTCAATCGCATAGACGATATCGTGATCTTTCATCGGCTCTCGCGCGAGCAGATTAGCCAGATTATCGACGTGCAATTGGAGCGTCTGCGGCAGATGTTGCACGAGCGCAACATTTCGATTGTGCTGGACGATTCCGCGAAGGAGCTTTTGGCCCGCGAAGGCTATGATCCGAGTTTCGGGGCAAGGCCGCTAAAACGCGCGATTCAGACGCTAATTCAAAATCCGCTGGCGATGAAGCTTTTGCGTAGCGAAATCCTCCCGGGCGAGACGGTTACCGTCTCGGCTCGCAACGGTGAAATGGTGTTCGCAAAAGACAAGGCAGCAGCGGCCGCATAAATTTACAACTTGCCGCGCGACTTTATGAGACACTGTCGGTGGCAAGCGAATTGCTTGTTGAATTGCGGGAATATTCCGGTTGCACTAAAACGCAACGGCGAATATTCTCTCGGCATCGAATTGAAGCTTGATTGATGGGGCGTCAGTCAATGTGAGCGAGTGGAACTGGAAACGAGGAAAGTTGGAGCACATGGTTGATCTGGGGGCATACAAAGATAAATTCGGCGATAGCGGTCAGCGTGTGCTCGAAAAGGCGCTGGGCGAGTCGAAACGTCGCGATCAAAACTACATCACGGTTGAGCACATCATCCACGCGCTCGCGCAAGAAGAGCCGGACCTCTTCAACTCAACTATGAGTAGTTTGTCAGTAGACCCGGACGCGGTAACCGGCGTAATCAGTCGCCGTTTGGATAATGCGCGTCAGCACGTCGGCAAAGGTTTTCGCATCGCTCCCGACACGACGGATTTGTTCAAGCGCGCGATGGAACGCGCCCGATCACGCGGTCGCAAGACAATTGAATCGACGGACATCTTTGAGGTGCTTTCGAAAGACGACAGCCTGCTGGTCGAAGTGTTGCGCGGCCTCGGTGCGAAGCCTGACATGGTCGCCGATCGCATCAAGTCAAACATTGGCGAGCGCGAGCGTCAGGAAGAACAATACCGCAAAAAGTTCGAGCTGCCGGCCTACCTCAAACACTTTGGTGTGTCGCTGAATCGCATGGCGCGCATGGACAAGATTCCGCCGACCATCGGCCGCGAAAAAGAGATTCAACAGATCATCGAAATTCTTTGCCACCGGGAACGCGCAAACTCGCCGATGCTGGTCGGCGAACCCGGTGTCGGCAAGACCGCTGTCATCGAAGGTCTCGCGCGTATGATCGAGCTCGAGCCCGAAAAAGTCCCCGCGCGCTTGCGCAACTCGCACATCGTGCAATTGCAGATGGGCGGCATCGTCGCGGGCACGATGCTGCGCGGCATGTTTGAGGAGCGCATCAAAGGCATCATCGATGAAGTGAAAGAGCGCGACAATTTGATCCTTTTCATCGACGAGGCGCACACGATTATTGGCGCCGGCGCCGCGCTTGGCACTTCGTCCGATGCCGCCAACATGTTCAAGTCATCGTTGGCAAAGGGTGAGCTTCGCATCATGGGCGCGACGACGATGGCCGAGTACAAAGAGTACATCGCCGAAGATGAAGCACTCGCGCGTCGTTTCCGCCTGGTAAAAGTCGACGAGCCGTCAATTGGCGAGACAAGAGAAATCCTGCTCGGTTTGCGGCCGCGGCTCGAAAGAAATTACTCGGTGCAAATTTCTGACGAAGCTATCAATACCGCCCTCGAGATGGCGCCAAAGTACATTCGAAATTTGCACCTGCCGGATAAAGCGATCGGCTGGCTCGACACGGCGGCCGTTAAGGTCGAAATCAACGAGCCGCACGCGATGGTGGTGAAACCTGAGCACGTCATCGAGGTGATTTCTCAGGAGTCACGCATTCCGCGCGACATGATCTTTCGTGACACGAGCGATCGTTTCGCTCTGATCGAAGCCCAGCTCGCGCAGCGGGTCATCGGCCAGAAAGATGCGATTAAGGCTGTCGCCCAGCGCCTGCGTTTGAACAAAGGGCCGTTGAAAGAATCGCATTACAAACCTGACGGAGTGCTGCTGTTCCTCGGGCCCACCGGCGTCGGCAAAACAGAATTGGCAAAAGCCGTCGCGGAGTTCATGTTCGGCGACGATCACAAGATGGTCCGTCTTGACATGTCGGAATACAGCGATGGCACAGTCAGCATCGAAAAGCTGATCGGCATGCCGCGTGGTATCGTCGGATCCGAACGCGGCGGAATTCTGACTGAGCAACTGCGCGAGAACCCGTACACGGTGCTGCTGCTCGACGAAGTCGAGAAAGCTTCGCCCTACTTGATGAATCTGTTCCTTCAGGCGTTTGATGAAGGCTGGTTGACCGACGGCCGCGGCCGACGCGTCTACTTGTCCGACGCGATCGTGATCATGACATCGAACCTTGGTTCGGAAAGCTTCAAGAGGTTCGAGAAGCCGCTGGGCTTCGGAACGAAAACGACCAGCGACTTCCGTCAGGTGAAGAAAGAAGTGATGAAGGCGGCGGAAACGCGCTTCTCGCCTGAGTTCCGGAACCGCATCGATGAGATCGTGGTTTTCTCGCCGCTGACGATGGACGAAGTCAAGCAGATCGCCCAGCTCTATCTCGAAAAGACCCGCCGCCAGATGAAGCGTCAGGGCAAATCGTTCGAAGTTACCGAAGCCGCGCTTGACCACGTCACTGAGAAAGGCTTCAGCACACAATACGGCGCACGTTTCCTGAAGCGCTATATCGATGAGCACGTGAAGCTGCCGATTACGAACATGTGGAAGCAAGCCTCGCGGTTCGTCGTCGATGTCGTGGATGGCGAAATCCTCGCGCAGGCCACTGACGAACCCGAAATCCAATCGAATGGTGGGTAAGTACGACAGGCTGCCCGCCTGTCAGTTCATGAATCTAAAGCCTCGAGCCTTCGGGTTTGAGGCTTTGTCGTATTCTGTGCTGTAATCCGTCGCGGCCCGACTTTGAGGAAGCTCAAATTGATGTCGTATCAAAGAATCACACTCGCATTAATAACGATTCTGACTATCGCAGCCACCTGCGCTACTCAGACCGAAACCTCGACATCAAAGTCGGACGATAAAGCTGAACAGATTGTTCAGAAAGCAATTCAAGCCGTCGGTGGAGAAGCTTATTCGAAAGTTCAGACGGTGACCGCGAAGGGATTTTTCACCGAGTATCACGACGGCGTCTCCGGCATTCCGATCAAGTTCGTTGATTACATTGCCTACCCCGATCGCGAGCGTACTGAATTCATGGGCGGCGGCAACCGCATCATTCAAACCAACGACAAGATGCAAGGCTGGTTGTTTGACGCGGCCGCGAAAACTTTGAAGGACCAGACATCCAAGCAGGTGGAAGACTTTCGCACCGGATTGCGCACGAGTATGGAAAACTTATTGCACGGCTGGTGGCGGAAGGAGGGGGCGACGTTGAGCTACGTCGGTCGCCGTGAAGCCAGCCTGGGCCGGCGCAACGAAACGGTGAAGCTGACTTACCCAAACGGGTTCTGGATTGAATACGAGTTCGCGGCCATCGAAGGATCGCCGGCAAAGGTGACCTACAAACGCAAGCAGAAAAATCCGGACACGGACCTTATGGAAGAGTTTACGGAAGAGGATCGCTTCTTGAAGCCGATTGTCCTTGCCGGGATCGCCGCGCCCTTCGTCATCGATCACTTCCGCAACGGCGTGCAAACCAGCCGCATCAACTACGAGTCGATCGAATACAACAAACCGATTGCAGATTCGCTGTTCGCGAAGCCAGCGAATCTTAAAGCAGTTAAGTAACACCTGCTGGGAGATACACTAGGCTACACCCTCACGGTCTGCGGGTGTTTTAGTTTTTTGTGACTGATCCGTTTTCTTACTGACTTACCAGAAATACATCCCACGCCCAACGTGCGACCTTGGCATGCTTTGCGTCGTCAACTTTAGCGCGGTAGCGAAACTGGTTGCCGTATTGGTCAGTGTTCTTTGAGAGCTTGTAATCGAGGCTAATTGACTCGACGCCGCATTCCGTTAGCGCGTGCAGTTCGGACGGCTCAGAGATACCATTGTGATTTGTATCCTGCCAAAGGCGCAATAACGAGAAGACCGCGTCGCGGCTGTCAATCAGGCCGTCACTGTTGCCGCCATTCACCGGCTTATCGTATTCAGCGAGCGCCAAAAAGCCGTTCGGCGTGCTTGTCGGCGGTTGCGGTGTGAAGTTGCCGAATAGCTCTGTTCCGTCATCAATTCGCCCATTGTTGGTGCGGTCAAGCGCCAGCCAGGCATCGTCTGCTCCCGCAGCAGTCCAAGCGAGCCCGCCCGTTACTCCGTCATTGTTGAGATCGAACGCGACACCATGTTGAGCGTCTGTAAGATCGAAACCATCTCCGTCAACATCGATCAAAATCGGCGAAGGGCAAAGCGCCCCAAAGCCAGCGAACGACAAAGCATCGCAGATTAGCCCGCCTCCTTCGGAGGTTGTGGCACAACACATTCCAAAACCGTTATCTTCGGTTCCTGGCGGGCAACTGCCGTCAAATCCAGGCGTCGTGCAATTGGTTGCGACAGTTGAACCTAGCTTGCAAGTATGCTTGTGGATCAATTGCCCGTTCCAAACGTCACCGCCAGTCATCTGCATACTCGCGCCGGCGCCTATCAACGTGGCGGTAAAAGTGCAATGGGGATCCAAGCAGTTTCTGGTAGCCACGCCTCGGCCGGCGTAACAGTCTATTGGCGTTCCACGAAGCCCGGTCGCGCTTTGGTCTTTATTGTCCGTCCTGTTTACATGAGTATAAAACAAGTTAGTCGTTGTCCCGTTCTCCCATGTGAACGTGTCGGTGATGTTGACTATGCAAAGCTGCTCGTTATTACTCTGCTCCGAACACGACCCTTGAAAACCAACCGTCTCGCCGTGAGACCCAGATTCGTGTTCAGTTGTATCTTCGGCAGTTCTGCGAACGATACTAGTCGCAGAGGTCGTTTCGGAGTAGCTCTCTGAGGAGATGTTATTCAGGTCTTGGAAAAACAAGCTTGGTCCAACTCTGGTAAGCGGAGCCCAACTCGCCTTGATGAATTTCTCAGGCCCACTACTTGACCGATGAGCGTTTCGAGTCTTCAATGCCGCTTGTCTTGAAGGAGCGGGTTTGCCAATCGATAAGCCGTCGCTTTCTCCGACGGGCGGCCTCTTTTCATTCCACACGTCGGTCAAAGCGCCACCTATTCCGACCACACTGTCCCAGAACGAAGGCTTAAGGTACTCAACGGATCCGTAGGCGTTATGAAACAGAGCCAAGGCGCGGTAGGCGCGACTCTTGCCCTTGAAAAACAAAACCACGTCATACAAAGCGTATTCGCCAACATCGTAGTAGAGCGCAGGCTCTAAATTCAGCAGATCACCGATCGTAAAATCTTGCGCTGCGGAAGCATATTGTCCGGTGGTCCACTCTGCCTCGTACGCGACGTGCTCCGGGTCTTTGTTCAGTTGTGTTACGTGCCGCGACAGAGTAATGATTTCTCCGGTGGCGCCTGTCTTTATCTCTCGGTGTAATTTGCCGAAAATTTCTCGGATCGGCCCTATATGAAAGTTACTCAACTCGAAGTTCAGGACATCCTCTTCGGATGCCCTAAGCGAGGCTCTTCGCTTTGATAGCAGCGCTGCCCGGTTAAGCTTTGTCAGCTTTTCGTAAACCGCCCTAACGACCTTTT
>DASYTZ010000148.1:0-17640 GCA_036001745.1 Pyrinomonadaceae bacterium | reverse complement strand
AAGATGTTCACGAATCCGAACGAGAAACTGACAGAGGATTACATCCCCGGACGGTTTGGTTAACGATGGAAGTTCACAGACATCTCGACGAGGAATTGGACCGGCTGCGCGACACGGTCCTGCTTGTGGGCGGCGAGGCTGAGGCGGCCTTACGTCGCGCGATACACTCATTACTGGACCGTGATGTCAACGCCGCTCGTGAAGTGCTGGAGCACGACGATGTTATCGATGAACTGGAGGTCGAAGTCGATCGTCAGTGCATCGATATTTTCGTGCTGCGCCAACCGGCCGCGCGCGACCTGCGCTTCGTAATGTCCGTCGCGAAGACGGCGCCGCTGCTCGAGCGAATCGCCGATCACGCCTGCAACATCGCACGAGCCGCAATCGATTTGACGCACGAGCCTGAGCTCAAAAATCAAATTCGTATCGCGGAAATGGGCGAGATCGCCTCGTCGATGCTGGCTCAGGCCCTCGATGCCTTTACGAGATCCGAC
Source organism: Pyrinomonadaceae bacterium (assembly GCA_036001745.1). Classification (GTDB taxonomy): domain Bacteria; phylum Acidobacteriota; class Blastocatellia; order Pyrinomonadales; family Pyrinomonadaceae; genus UBA11740. Next base: position 17,146 of record DASYTZ010000148.1, on the reverse strand, counting down.
GCCGCCGCCGCGCGCGAGATCATCAAACGCGATACTGAGATCAACGATCTCTACAACGAGATCTTTAGTGAGCTCATCGGGATGATGGTTACCGCGCCGGCGACGGCCACGCGCGACGCGCGCCTGCTGTTGGTGGCGAAGCACCTCGAGCGCATCGGCGATTACGTGACGGACATCAGCGAGTTGACGGTCTACATGGCCGAAGCCGCCATCATTAAACATCAACGCGGAAACCTGTAGACTGCGCCGTGTCAATGAAACGCGCGTTAATCATCGAAGACGATCCGGACATCGCCGAGACCGTCCGATATAATCTGGCGTCTGAAGGTTTCGCGACGCGCGTGGCGCTGACCGGCGAAGAAGGATTATCACTCGCACTCGATCCTAAAAACGCGCCTTCCCTTATTATTCTCGATTTGATGTTGCCCGGCATGAACGGCATGGACTTGTGTCGTCGCTTGCGCCGCGAAGATCACACGCGCCGCACGCCCATCATCATGCTGACCGCGAAAGCATCGGAATCTGATCGCGTTGCCGGGCTGGATCTTGGCGCGGACGATTACATTGCTAAGCCATTTTCAGTGCGAGAGCTGCTGGCGCGCGTGCGTGCGGTGCTGCGACGCGCGGACGAAGCGACGCCCGAGCTTTACGATGATGGCCGGCTGACGATCGATTTCGACGATGTGCGCGCATCGTGTAACGGAGTTGCGGTGAAGCTGACTAACAAAGAGTTTTCGCTGCTTTCTGCCTTGGCGAAAAAACGGGCGCGGGTGGTTACGCGCCAGCAACTGCTGGATCAGGTTTGGGGCTACAGCTATTACGGCGACGCGCGGACACTTGACGTTCACATTCGCCGGCTGCGGCAGAAACTAGGCACGTGTGGCGACTGCATCGAAACAGTCGTTGGCGTCGGTTATCGATTTATCGGCTGCGCTTCCGATGCCATGCGAGAAAATGCTTGATGAATCGTCTGCTCCTCCTGCTATTTGTTGTCGCCGCGGTCGTGTTGCTTGCCGCGGGCGCATTTCTCGCGTCGCGTCTGCTGATCGCTTCGGGGCTGGCGCTAATGTTTGGTCTTGCTGTAGGGATAGCATTACGGCGCAAAACTGGTGGGCCAAACTCGGAACAACCATCCGCCGACGCAGAAGATTTACACCCAAAGCTGCTTGACGTTGCGCTGAACGAAATGCGTGAGGGCGTGGTTGTCATCGATACGGACATGCGCGTTGTCGCGTTCAACCGGGCCGCACGAAGTCTTTTCACCAGAGGAGATCCGATGCGGGCTCGCCTGACGGAACTCACGCGGAATCCCGCAATCTACGATGCCTTCCTTGACGCCGTGCAGGGCAAAGAGCGCGACGGCGTCAGGGTCGAAACTTACGGGAATGGGCATAAGGTGTTCGATCTAAGAGTCGTTCCCCTGCGATCGGCGAGCGGAGGAAACGTGGCGGGCGCCGTCGGCGTTTTCTTCGACATCAGCCGGTTGGAACGGCTCGAGATTGTGCGGCAGGAATTTCTCGCAAACGTATCTCACGAACTACGGACTCCGCTAACTTCGATTCTTGCGTCGGCGGAAACGCTGGAATCTTCCACCGTCAACAACGCCGCCAGCAACCAACGGTTTCTATCGATCATTCACAAGAACGCGGCGCGCATGCAGCGCCTAATCAACGATCTCCTGGAACTGAGCGCTATTGAAAATCTCACGGTAGACGTCGAGCGCATCAAACTCTATCCACTGGTGGAGGACGCGGTTAATACTCTCTCAGTCGCGGCGGCCGAACGGAAGGTCAACGTGCGAAACCTCGTCGCGAAGCAAGCAGAAGTTTCCGCTGATCCACATCGTCTGATGCAGATGCTCACGAACCTCGTCGATAACGCAATCAAATTCAATCGCGAGGGTGGAACCGTAACAATCGATCATGAGAGTGGCGGGAATGATGTGATCCGTGTGACAGACTCCGGGGAGGGAATTCCTGCGCAGCACCTGGATCGTTTGTTCGAACGGTTCTATCGAGTCGATCGCGCACGGTCACGGAATCTGGGCGGGACAGGTCTTGGTCTGGCCATCGTGAAACACCTGGCGCGAGCACATGGCGGTGACGTGAGTGTTACTTCTCGATTGGGCGAAGGCTCTGAGTTCAAAATTCAACTGCCACATTCTTCTGCGTGAGTGACCATCAACTTCTGAGAACAACTTCAATTAAGCGCGCGGTGGAACTCGCCGAAACCGAACGCTTGCAATCCTCTGGACCTTCGAAGAAGCGATTCGGCTAGAACCCGGAGCCTTGGTGGAATTTCCCTGACGACTGCTTGTTCCGGTTCGTTTGGAAATCGCTCGAGCAGTTGTAGTTCAGCGCGGCAGAATTCGCATTCGTCCAGATGTGCGCTGATGAACTCACTCCGGCCAGCCGCCAACTGCGAGCCGACGAACGCAAGCAGCGTCTGCGACGAAGGACACTTCGCTGATTTGCCGAAGATGGTCAATGGTAGTGAACGTACGTTTGTCACTCAGTTCCGCCCCCTGTTACAGGGCATAGAGACAGCTAATAAACGATGTTTTCCACTTTTAGCTTGCAGTTTTCCTCGGAAAATCGCAAAACAGCCGTAAATGTAAAAACATGTTGCTCATTTTGCGGCCTGTTTGTTAAGATGTCTCTGGAGCCGAGCAGCGGGTTTAGCTGCCGGTTTTCAGGCAGCGCGATAGCCCTTGAGCGGCGCTGACCAAACCAGCTTCCCCGCTGGCCGACATCAGAGAGTCGGAACACGCACCGTCTTACCGGGACTTAAAGCCAAAACATAAGACCTCACGCCTGAGTGAGGCGATGTTTCCGTCGAACACGTATAGTCGCGCCCTTCTCACCACCGCTTTAACTGCGATTGCACCCTTGACTCAGATCGCCAAATCACAACCTCAAATTCATTCCTATCGGGACCAATCACCACGACCGTGAAATCAATAACTCAAAAGACCTCGTCAGAACCAGCCGTCAATGTTGCTGCTGATGTATCGCGGGCGAAGCGTGCCGCAGAACGCGCTGCGCGAGCAGGACACTGGGTTGAGAGCCTGCGCAATTCAGACGTCAACCGCTTGTGGGCTGAGCTGCACCGCATCGTCAGCAACCATCCGCTGGTGCGCGCATCGCGCAACGCGGGGCTGCTGATCGAGGAAGGCGCCGCCAGCGCCTACACAGATCTGACGCAGGAGTTGTTCGTTCAACTGCTTACGAAAGCTCGCTTTCAGCACTATCTCGACACCAACATGACGGATGCCGAAATTGAATGCGAGATCGGCCAGATCGAATTGACGAATTTGCTCACGGCTGAACTTCGCAAGCGTCACCCGGAAAGTTATCGGCTGGCGCGTCGCATTTCGACGCTGATTCAGTCGAGTTCGAACTTCCGACGTTTCGACAGCAGCGGCACCGCCGACGAACAACACCGACGTTTAGCCGACCGCGTTTACGGCTTGAGCGAATGGCCAGGCAATAAGGCAGGACGAAACTCGCACGAGATGGAGCAGCGCGCGCACATGATTCCGGTCCGTCAGCGCGACACGCGCATGGTTGGTTGCACCGGTGACGCGCAGATCGTCATCAGCAATTCCGATCTTGAAGACCTGATCATTTCTGTCCTGGAGGCGATCGATGCGCCGGCTGATGTCAGAAGCCTGCGTAGCCTGGTGATGTCGCGCCTGCCTGTGATGGACATCTATCTGGTGCCGCTCGGCGGCGATGAAGGTGACGACGGGCCGCATTACGACCCGGCCGACCTGCGCGAGAACCCCGAAGAGAGCCTGCTTCGGCACGAGTCGCAGCGCGAAGCCGCGGGCTCAGTCGACAAATTCTTAACCAACCTGCGCGCGAACGTTCGCGGCAAAATCAAGCAGTACAACCGCATGTTAGGCGTGCTTTGGCACTGCTATTTGAGCCCCGATCACGCGACGCAATTGGAAGTCGCCGCGACATTGGGTGTTTCTGATTCTTTGGTCTCCGATTATCGGCGGCGCATTGAGCAAGAGCTGCGGGCGCTGTCGTTTACGGAAGTCGAAGAGGCGCGCATGTTCGAGTTGGCCCTGCGTGAGCGCGTGCGCGTGATCGTAGCAATGGGCGAAGAAAGCGTTGTTGCATAATCTGCGCCGATTGTTTTGAGACACAATAGAGTATCCGAGAAGCGCAGGACGCCTGCGCTTCTTTGGTTTTACGACCAGGTTGCGAATGATTAGGGCTCAAGCAAACACGAGTTACGAATCGGTCGGCCCTTCACGTGCGCGACACCAGCCCGAGTGCGCGCCTGCAAGAAAACAGGTGGCCGATCGCTGCATCGATCACGTCGATCCAAAACAACAAGCAACCCTGGACACTGCTGCCAATTTGCAAAGCGGCGTGTCAACGAAACTGAAGAGTGGCCACAGCTTTTCTTATGTGGCCCTTTTCGCCTTCACGTTGGTTCTTTACGCGCGACCCAGCGAGTTCTATCCATCCCCAGTCACAGCGTCAATCGCTCTCGTCATTGGCATCGTCACGCTCGTGTTCTTTGTTCCGACTCAACTGGCTCTGGCGGGAAACTTGAGCGCGCCGTTACCCGAAGTGAAGGTCGTCTTACTCTTCGCGCTGCTTGCCGCAATCAACATTCCGCTGGCGATGAGTCCCGCGGATGCGTCCCAGGTCTTCAGCACCACGTTCATTCGTTGCGTCGTCATCTTCATTGTAATGGTCAACGTAGTCCGCACCCAGGCGCGGCTGAAGGGCCTGTTGTTTCTGGGCGTCGCGGCAGCAATTTGGTTGAGCTTTGCGGCTATTAACGACTATCGCAGCGGTTTGCTGACCGTGGAAGGATATCGAGTAGCGGGTCGAGGCACGGGAATTTTTGGCAACACGAATGACATGGCGCTTCATCTCGTGACGATGTTTCCGATCGTCGCGGCGTTTTTCTTCGGATCGCGTAACAAGATCATCAAAATTGTACTTGGGTTATGCGCGGCGTTGTTGATCTCGGCCATTGTCGTTTCGTATTCGCGTGGCGCGTTCCTCGGACTAATCGTGATTCTGGTATTCCTCTCGCTCAAACTTGGAAATCAGAATCGCTTTGGGATCGCGGTGGGCCTGGTGATGCTGGCCGGTGCGTTCCTGTTGTTTGCGCCGGGAAATTACGGTACGCGGCTGCTTTCGATCTTCATACCGAGTCTCGACCCTCTGCAATCGGCTGACGCACGCCGCGGCGAACTCTTTCGTTCTTTGTACGTCGCTGTGCGTCATCCATTCTTTGGGATCGGGATGGGCAACTACGCGGGCCAGATGTCGCTCCGAGGCCTCGTGACTCACAACTCGTACACGCAAGTCGCCTCCGAAATGGGCTTACTCGCGCTGGGCTGCTACGTAACGTTCATCATTTTGCCGTTGCGAAAGTTGGCCCAGATTGTGCGAGAGACGCGCAGCGGCCGGCACGCCTCTGGGGTCTTTTATCTGGCAGTCGGATTGGAAGCATCACTGATCGGCTATATGGTTTCGAGTTTCTTTCTGTCAGTCCCTTACGTTTGGTACGTCTACTATCTGGTCGCTTATGCCGTTTGCTTTCGCCGCATTTACGAATCGCAGACGGGCCGATTAGTCGTGGTCCAAAAGCGAAAAGAAAGAAAACAAAATCTGCAGGCCGAAGGTTTAGTGCAAACCGCAGAGGCCTGAATCGGCATGGACATCAAATTCGCCACCACAATAATTTTTTGGCTGACTATCGCGGCGCTGGTTTACACCTACGTCGGATATCCGCTGTTGGTTTTCGTCGTGGCGAACGTGCGACCGCGACGCCATCGCACTAGGGCCTTTGAGCCATCGGTGAGTTTCATCATCACCGCTTACAACGAAGAACGCGATCTGGCAGCGAAGTTGGAGAACACGTTGGCGCTCGATTATCCAAAGGAGTTGCTGGAAATCATCGTCGCGTCGGACGCATCGAGCGATCGCACCGATGAGATCGTGCAGCAGTTCGCATCGCGCGGTGTGAAGCTTTATCGCCAGCCGCAACGGCTGGGCAAAACAACGGCACAAAACTCCGCCGTCGAGCGCGCGCATGGAGAGATCCTCGTCTTCTCAGATGCGACCACGATGTACCAACCAAACGTTTTGCGCGCGATGATTCCCAACTTCGCAGACGCTACGGTGGGATGCGTTGCGGGGCGGCTGATTTACGTTGATCCGACTGAGTCAAGTGTCGGCCGCGGCGCAGTGTCATATTGGAACTACGAAGTTTTTCTGCGGCGACAAGAGAGCCGCGCATGTTCATTGATTGGCGCCTCGGGCTGCATGTACGCCGTGCGAAAGTCCGCTTACCTACCGCTGTATCCCGAAGCGCACGGCGATTTTCTGATCGCCACGAAGATGATTCAGCAGGGCTTGCGCACGGTCTTTGAGCCGGACGCCATTTGCATCGAAGAAACCAACCGGCGAGTAGATAACGAATTGCGTATGCGCGTGCGTGTTATCACGCAAACGATCAATGACCTGTGGCAGCATCGCGCGATGCTGAATCCGTTTCGCAGCGGGTTCTTTGCCATACAACTTTTCTCGCACAAAGTGATGCGATACCTGGTGCCGTTCTTCCTGATGATCGCGTTGACTGCTTCCGGCGTCCTTGCGATCGGCTCGCTGATCTACCGTTTGATATTCGCGGCCCAACTGATTTGCTACGGCTGCGCGGTGCTCGGATTGATGTTAGAACGGGGCGGCTTGCGGAGCCGCTTACTCACCTTTCCGCAGTATTTCGTGCTGACGAATGTGGCGGCCGTGATCGCGCTTTACAAGCTGGCGCGCGGCGAACGCTACGCGCGCTGGGAACCGATTCGCGAACCGGCGAAAACAAATCGTACTAGTGATTCTGAGAGAAGCGAGGGCGTAGCCATTGCGAGCTGAAGCACACATCGCGTCAGCACGAATCGTCGATCGCGGCCCTCGACCGAGGCCGCATCGCATTCCAAAAAAGCTGAAGATACTGTGGTTCGCGTACGTGGACTATAACTCCGGTAATGCTCACGGCGGCAATCTCAGATTATTCAACTACGCGAAGGAACTGGGTCGCGACGGTCACGAGGTCCACCTCGTTGTCATGAAACGAAAGACAGATGACCGAACGGCAAAATCAATGTACCTCGAAAGTTTAAAGCGACAGCAGGTCATCACGGATTACCTGGAGGTTGAGTATCGTCACCCCAGATTCCGCGGCAAGCTGGCACACCTGCTGTTCTTTCCAACTTTGAAGAGACTGCTTCTGCGAAAAGATCGGTTGCCAGTCACAGACACAATCAACGAAGAAATAGTCGATAGGCAGATCGATGTGTGCTTATTTTCGTCGCGCGACCTGCTGTTCGTGCTGCCGGAAATTAGTAAGGGTCTTCCCACGATCATTGACTGGGTAGATTCGTACGTTCTTTATCACTCGCGACAGCTTCGCGTTGATTTGCGGAACTACCGTGTTGTTAGCGCGCTCAAGTCGCTATGGTTTCTGGCTGATGCCCTGATCGAGGAACGTTACAACGGCAATCAATGCGCACTCAACTTGACAGTCTCACCAGTTGATAAGCGCTCTCTGGATTTTGTGAATGGCCGCGCGCGCCGAAACCGCGTCTTGTTGAATGGGGTGGAGCCGCACACCGCGAATCAAATCGTGAAGGTCAGAAATCAAATTATTTTTACCGGCACGATGGACTTCCCGCCCAATTACGAATCGGCCATTTGGTTTATCGATCATGTTTTTCCGCTATTGCGGAAACAGCTCGACATTAACCTGGTGATCGCCGGTGCGAATCCTGTAGCGGAACTGATCATCAGAGCGGGCCCGCACATCGAGGTGAAGGGCTATGTTGAGGACCTACGTCACGAAATTGCGCAGAGCGAACTTTATGTGGCGCCGCTCGTTTGCGGAAGCGGGTTTAAGAACAAAGTTCTGGAAGCGATAGCCAGTGGCACCTTTGTTGCCGGCACCAGCATGGCTGTTGAATTTCTCAACGCAGAGATGCGCGACCAACTAATTGTCGCCGATACGCCGCAGGAATTGGCTGAGGCGATAATCGCCTATCTTCAGAGTCCCCAGAAATTCGCTGCCAATCTCGAAAACTTGCAGCGAATCGCTACAGAAGAGTTCAGTTGGAGGAGGGCGACAAAGGAACTCGTCGCGATCGCCTGCGAGGCAACGACCGTTGCTTGAGAGATGAATTCCATGAAAGAAAATGCTCCGGCCAATTCGTCAGCTCCCAACGTTCTGCTCTTGCTCGACAGCTTCGAGATGGGCGGCGCGGAGAGTCAGATACTTTTGCTCGCGCGTTTGCTGATCGAAAGCGGGCGCTATCGAGTACATCTCGCCTGCCTAAACCGGTCGGGTCCGCTTCTGAACGAAGCCGAGCGATTAGGACTGGATGACATTCCTGAATTTCGGCTAAACAATTTTCATGATTGGAACGCCGTCGCGCAGCTTCGTCGCTTCGCCCGTTTTCTGCGACAAAAAAACATCAGCGTCATTCATACGGAGGGTTTTTATACTAACGTCTTCGGAATCACGGGAGCAGCACTAGCGCGCGTGCCCGCGCGTGTGGCTTTTCGTGGTTCTGTAGCCGGCTGGTTAACCCCACGACAGGAATCTCTGGAACGCGCAGTGTTTCGTCTTGCCAGCGTGGTGCACGCGAATTCCGGCGCGGTGAGGAAATTCTTGATCCAGCAACGAGTGCCCGCAAAAAAGATTGCGCTTGTTTACAACGGGCTGGATCTCTCGCGGGTCACCGCGTCGCCAAGCCTTACGCGGGCTGACGCGCTGGCGAAGCTTGGCTTGCCGCAACAACCGTCGCTTCGATTCGTAACTATCGTGGCGAATTTGCACAATCCAATAAAAGACCATCCGATGTTCCTGCGCGCGGCTGCGCGTGTGCGCGCCGAAGTGCCCGACGCCGCCTTTGTGATTGCGGGCGAGGGCAACCTCATCGAGCAACATCGCGCGCTCGCGCGTGATTTGGGCCTCGAGCGCGACGTTTTCTTCATCGGCAGATGTGATCAAGTGGCAGAGCTGCTTTTCGTTTCTGAAGTCTGCGTGCTCAGTTCAAAGGCGGAAGGTTTTTCCAACTCGATTCTCGAATACATGGGCGCAGGGCGTCCCGTAGTCGCCACGGACGTGGGTGGCGCGCGCGAACAAATCATCGAGGGCGAAACCGGTTACCTTGTGGCCGGCGGAGATCACAAAACGATGGCCGCGCGCGTCATTTCGTTGTTGCGCGACGAAGACCAAGCGCGCGCCATGGGCGAACGCGGGCGACAGATTGTCAAGAATAAGTTCTCTGCGGAAGTGCAGCTTACTGAAACTGAGCGCTTATATGACGAACTATTGGTCCGCTTTGCGATACAGCCAAACAAGAACCGCGAAAATCCAATCTCAGGTCTGGAACCTACTTCCTGACTTTGCTCCCTTAACGTAGCCACGCCCAAAGACCGTGCCGTCCGAACAACCCAGGAAACGAAAGAGCCCACGCAAGTGGCGAATAATTCTAATCGTTGTGATTGGGTTCGCGGCGTTGTGGCCCTTGCTCGCATCGCTGGCCGCACAATTCCTCATCGTCAAAAAGGATTTGGCTGCGGCTGACGCGATTGTTGTACTCAGCGGTTCTTCCACTTACCTCGAACGAACGAACCGGGCCGCGCAGCTTTATCGCGAAGGACGCGCTCCGATGGTAATCGTAACTGACGAAAAACTGATGAGCAGTTGGTCGCAGACTGAGGAACGCAACCCGTTTTTCTATGAACTCGCCGTGCGTGAATTGGAGCGACAAGGAGTGCCGTCGCAAAACATCCGTGTTGTTTCCGACATCGGCGCCGGCACGTTTCAGGAGTGTTCGCGCATTCGTGATTTCGCGACCGCGCATCGCATTAACCGTCTCTTGCTAGTCACGTCCGCGTATCACACGCAGCGCGCTCTGTGGTCCATGCAACGCGCGTCTGCCGGCAGCAACCTTCAAATCGGCATTGATGGATCACCGCCGGGATGGCTAACGCCGTCGCCGGCCAAGTGGTGGCTGTCTCGCTGGGGCTGGAAAGTGGTCGCGGGCGAGTACGTGAAGCTGATTTACTACCGCCTGCGATATTGAGCGCCAAACGCTCGAATATTCGAAATCAGGCCGAAAAATCGATGGATTCGCGCGGCTCTTACTCCTGTATAATCAATGTGGCCGGAAGCCTACCGCCTGACGAGCCCCGCCACCGCCTCCCGATTTTCAGATGTTGAATCAGCAGTCACGTCAACCGGAGAACATGTCGCCGACCGTCGCGACGATGCGTGGGTCGTCGTCCGCGTCAGAGCCGGATAGCCACTTCCGAACCGATCATCTGCAAGATGATTTGGCCGGACGAGCGATGCGCGGCGGGATGCTCACGCTGATTGCGCAAGTCTTGAAGTTTCTGATCAGCACCAGCGCGATGATTATTGTCGCGCGACTGCTGACGCCGCGAGACTATGGACTGGTCGGCATGGTGGTCATCGTGATCAGCTTCTTCGGCATGTTCCAGTATCTGGGATTGCCCGCCGCAACCATACGATGGAAAGAACTGACGCAAGCGCAGGTCAGCAACCTTTTCTGGGTGAACGTGGCATTGAGCACCACGATCATGTTAGCGGTGCTCGCTTGCGCACCGTTGCTTGCCTGGTTCTACAAAGAGCCGCGGCTGGTCGGCATTGCCGCCGGCTACGCATTTTTCATCTTCCTCACCGGACTATCGATTCAACATTTGGCGCTGCTGCAAAGGCAGATGCGATTCGTTGCGCTCGCGGTGCTCGACCTGGGCGCAGTAACCATCGGTCTGATCGTGACAATCATTGCGGCATGGCGTGGCGCGGGTTACTGGGCGCTGGTCATCAATCAACTCGTTTTCTCATCGCTCACGATCGTCGGCGCGTGGACGGTTTGCCGTTGGCGGCCGAGTTTGCCGGCGCGGAATTCCGGTGTGCGTTCGATGCTCGCCTTCGGCGGCAACTTGACCGGCCATAACATCGCGACCTTCTTTGCGCAGAACTCAGACAACGCATTGATTGGAAAGTTTTGGGGCGCTTACCAGCTCGGCATCTATTCGCGCGCGTATCAGATGCTGCTGACGCCGATTGGACAAGTGATCATGCCGCTCTCGGCCGTCGCAGTGCCGGCGTTGAGCCGTTTGGCTGAATCGCCTGAGCGCTATCGCGCTGCTTACCTGAAGATCGTCGAAAAGATCGCGATGCTCACCATGCCGGCAATCGTGTTCACTATCGCGATGTCTGATTGGGTGATTCTGTTGTTGCTGGGCCGTCAGTGGGGCGAAGCCTCTCGCATTTTCATGCTGCTGGGCATAGCGGCGGTGATCCAACCGGTAAGCAAAACTGGAACGTGGTTGCTGATTACGCAAGGCAGATCGCGTGAGATGTTGCGCTGGGGAATCATCGGCGCAGCGATCGCGGTGGCTTCAATCATCGTGGGGCTGCCATGGGGAGCAACCGGAGTTGCGGCGTCGTACGCCATCACGGATCTTTGCATCGGCACGCCACTTTTTTTCTGGTATATCGGACGCAGCGGTCCAGTTCGCGCGCGCGACGTCTACGTCACGATTGGACCCGCGCTTTGCGCGGCCGCGACATCGTTAATCGTGTTACTGCTATGCCGCCATTGGCTGGAGACAATTCCGCATCTCATCACGCGATTGGCCATCGGCTTTGTGATGACAATTGCCATTTCGCTGACAGTGCTGGTGATGTTGCCTGCCGGCAGGCTGGCGATTAAAGGCCTCAGCGAAACCATTTCGCTGCTGAAGCGCCGGGAAACGGTTGCGTAGTTTGGTATGGAAAACGACAAGCGACCGATTCGCATTCTCACCAACTTTCCAGGGCTGAAGCAGACGCTTTTGCCCGAGGCTCCGGCGCGCTTCGATTATTTGAATGAAGACCTCGGCGCCATTCAGTTTCTCGCCAGATGTTTCCGTTCCGATCTTCTCATTCTGAACACAGACGCGAAACGAGTGATGCTCGCTTGCGCTTTGAAGTGGTTGATGCCGCTGTCACCGTCGCGTTTCAAGATTATCTCAGTAGATTTGATCGTGAGGACGCCCAAGTCCGTGCGCGGACACTTGAAGACCTTCCTTCAGAAACTTCTTTTCAAGCGCGTTCATCGATTTATTTTGTACTTCAAGGATCTTCGCGGTTGCGAACGGTTTTATGGAATCGCGAGCGACCGTGCGATCTTCGTGCCCTTCAAAGTTAATGCGCTGGAATCGATTCAGCGTCGAGTTGCCAAAGAAGATTTGTCAGGCGGCGAATACGTGATGTGTGCGGGCCGAACCATGCGCGACGTGAAGACTTTCGTCGAGGCGATGCGGCGCGCCGGCTGTTCCGCGATACTTCATCAGCAACCGAAAGACCTGATGGCCGCGCACGGTACGCCGGCGTGGGATGGCGACTTGCCTGCGAACGTCAAGCTCGTGATTGATGATTCAAACAGCCACGAAGTCTTTCTTGATTTTGTGGCGAAGGCGCGGCTCGTCGTGATTCCGAGATTCAAGGACGACATTGGCCCTGCCGGGATCGCGACGTACCTGATTGCCATGGCGATGAACAAGTGCGTGATAATAAGCGACGGTCCCGGAGTCGGAGATGTTCTGACAAATGAAGCAGTCATCGTTCGGCCTGAGGACGCCGACGAATTAGCAGATCAGATCAGACTGTTATGGAACGACGATGCGCTGCGGAACGAGATTGCCGGCCGCGGCCAGAGATACGCCGCCACACTCGGCGGAGATGATCGCCTTTACCGCGATATTTTGCGTGTCAGTTTTGAGAGTTTGTTTGAGAAGCGCCGTCGTACAGGTCGACGTCACGACGTTGCTGTGCGCCACACCTTGCCGATGACGGCCGCGATTGGAGTGCGGCAAACCAGCGAAGACGCGAAGTAAGGAAGCTGCCAGGCGCGCGAGGTGCGGAAGCGAGCGACGAGGTCGCGTGCTTCGCGCCAACGCCCCCAGTACCCCAGCATGCAGGCGGTCTTGAATGCGCGAATGGCCAGCACGCGCGACAGCAATTCGCGCAGATGCGGCGGACAACTTGCTTCAACTTCACGCGGGTCAAGCAGGAAAGGTTCGATGGGACGGATGCTGCGACGAGTTTGTGCGGCGCCTGAGGCTTCGAAGTGAATGCGCGCCAGCGGCTTCAGATTGACGATCACGCTTTCGTTTAGTAGCAGCTTTAGCCAAAGGTGCGCATCCTCACCATACGCGCAACGTTCTCGTCCGAAGAATCCGCCGAGCTTGCATAGAACGTCCGCGCGCGCGACGGTCGTGCACGGTGTCAGGTAAGCAAGCAGAGCAACCGCGAGCTTCGGATCTGTATCGGCATCCAATCGCATCAGTCCATCACGCAGTCCCCGTCTGCGCCACATCTCTTCGCGCGAAAGTCCGTCGGGAAACTCGACGTAACCGGAGACAACTACCGCGGCATTTGATTGGCCCTCGTCGAGCAAACGAACACCGTCAGCCAGAAACTCGGGCAGCCATTCGTCATCAGCATCGAGAAACGCAATCAATTCGCCCTGCGCTTCCGCCAGTCCCCGGTTGCGCGCCGCACCCGGGCCGGCATTGTCCTGCTTGATCAGCCGGACTCGCGCGTCGTTGAACTGTTCGACAATTTTCGCACCACCGTCGGACGAGCCATCGTCAACGACGATCACTTCGGAGTCTGCAAATGTTTGCGCGGCGACAGACTGAAGCGCGCGGCCGATGAACGGCGCTTTGTTGAAAAGCGGGATGATTACTGAGACGCGCGGCATTATGCGGAAGTGTCAGAAGTCGGAGTGGTCGCGAGAGAGTCGAAAGCGCAAGTTGACTTGTATGAGCCGCTCCCTATTGGTCGCGGTTCTGTAACGTCTTGATAAATTCGGATCAGCCTTCGCGCGTGAGCCTCGGGAGAAAACTCAAGAACGCGGGCGGATGCATCTGTTCTCAGCTTTTCGGCCCAATCTGGCTGGCGGAGAATCGTGCGCAATGCATCAGCAAATTCGTGCGCGTCTCGCGGCGGAACCAGCAGCGCGGTTTCGCCCGAAGTGGCGATCTCAGGAACGCCACCGACAGCGGTCGCGACCGACGGAACTCCCGCGGCCATCGCTTCCAGCAAAGCATTCGGCGATCCTTCGCTGTGCGATGACAGCGCAAAGACATCGGCTATCGCATAGAACGGTGCGACGTCACTCACGTGGCCGACGAACACGATGTCTTCGTTCAGTCTGAGATCGTTCGCCATGGTTTCAAGCTGTTCACGCTCAGGCCCGTCGCCAATCAGAAGCAGTTTGAATCTCAACGTCGGATCCATTTCGCGCAGCAGAGCGATCGCGTGCAAGAGATCTTCCTGCCCTTTCTCACGCGACAGACGACCGACGGAAATGATCACACGTTCGTCGTCAGCGATTCGAAATTTGTTTCGCAACGCTTGCCGCTCGTCTGTCGATACTCTCCGAGGCGCCTCGACGGAGTTGTGACAGACGCTGATCCGTGCCGGGCGCACGCCTGCGTGCGAGAGTCGTTTCGCAAAGGCTTCGCACACCGTGATAACACGATCGGCCGATGGCAAAGACCAACGATTGAGCTGATTGTACGCGAGCATCTTCCGATCAGTGCTCGTGTAGCCGTGATGATAAGCAATCCACGGATATCGCTTTCCGAGTCCCGCAAGCTTCACGAGGAAGTGCGACTTGATCATGTGTGTTTGAATAACATCGGGTGCACGTTGCGCAACGATGGCGCGCAATTGCTTTACGACGTCAGGATTGAAGCGGAAACGTTCGGTGATGACATCGACAGCGATGCCCATCTCGTGGGCGGTTTTGACGAAGGCATTGGGCGATGAATGCTGCGAATTGCCAGAACCGCGATGAAACGTGATGATCGACACTTCGACGGGCGGTTTTCTGTCAGCCGCAAATTCCGGTGACTGCATCAGCCGGCAAAAATTGAGCAGGTTCTTGGCCGGGCCGGTTACGGTCGTCGCTTCGATAATGCTCAGAACTTTCATCGTGGTTTCGGGAAAAGGTGGGAAGGCCGTCGAGGCTTGTGCAGGCGGTCGGGCGTTGCTGCCACAAACATCATCGCACAAAGCGACCCTCCCCGGAATAGAATAAATCGCGAATTCGCCCTATTTTTGTTAAATGCGGCACAAGATCGCAGTTCTCGGAGTTTTTGCGTGCGTCGTCGGGCTGGTCATCGCGGGGCACGCGCGCCTCGGCGCGCAAAACCAGACCAGGCCGCGGCATGCTCAAGGCTCGGATTCGACGACCACGGCGCCGGCAAAAATAAACGGGGAACTGGTCACCTACCCGAGCGAGGAAGTCGCCTTCATTTGCGGTCCGCAGTTGAAAGCCCGCAGCCGTTTGAATCCGTTTGCGTGGTTTGACTCGACGCAGATTGAGCAAGGCCATGCCCGGGGTCGCGACGCCCCAAAGATCGCGCCGCGCATTTTGACGGGCGTCGTCAGCACCATGCCGAATGCTCGCGTAGTCACCGGCGTCGGCACGCGCTTCATGATGGAAGTTGATCCGTCTGGCCCGGCTCCGTTCTATGACGGTTGGTTGCGCATACGCGACGGCAATACTGATCGCGAAGTGAGGGTCGCATCCATCCAGTCGGACACCCGACTAACGCTGACCGCGCCGTGGAGATTCGCGGCAGTCAGTAACACTAAGGCTGACACTTATCACCGCGACGCGCAGCAGGCGTCGTGGAATTACGATCACTTTCTGCGCGCGACTTACTACGACACGGCGCTGGTCGAATACATCAACTACTACCGCACCGGCGACACGACGTTCCTCGGATACGCGCGCAAGATCGCCGATTCGTTGTGGGGCTCGTCCTACACAGACTTTGGCAGAGTCACCGAAGGACCCAATCATTTGCAGCCGAGGTCACAGGCTTTCGCCGGATTGATGCTGCGCGCACTCGACGGGAAGCCGGAGTATTGGGACTACCTTTATCGCGAAGTCCGCGCGACTTTTGATAACTGGCTGAAGCGCCACCGCAACGACGCGACGCTCTATTACGACATCCGTGAAGATGGATACGCGCAACTGTATGCAGTGATGCTCGCCCGCGTATTGCCCGATCGTTATCCGCTGTATGCAGACGGCACTCTGAAATCCGCCAACGGTGTCGCAACTGACGGCGCGCGAAAACGCGCGACGCTGCTTGCGGACACCGAAGACGTCGCCGTCAAATTTTTTGGGCGACTACAGAAGTCGGATGGTTCGTGGCGCTGGGATGCCGACGTCAGCTCCGCTGCAACTGAGAGGCATCGCAACACCGAACAGCCGTTCATGGTGGGACTGTATCTCGAGAGCGCGATCCTTCTGCATCAACTGACGGAGAACGTAGCGGTCAAAGCTAATCTGCGCGACCAAATTACGCTCGCGTGCCGGCATCTCTATCGCGACGCGTATCGAGGAAACGAGGCGGTGGCAGACATGCCGCCACTTCGCTGGCGGGGTGTGTGGTACTTCTGGGGCGGCGGCAATGTGGCGAATCCGCGAGCGTACGAACGAGGTTCGGGCGACCGGCTAACGAATGGCGACGCAAACGTCATCCGTGGTGTCCGGCATCTAAACGGAACGATTCATCACGCGTTTGGTTACGCGTACGTCATCACGCGCGACCCTTCGTTCTTGCAAATGGGTGACGAGATTTTCGGCGCCTCGTTCGGAGACGGCACGGACACGCTGAGAAACCTGGCGACCGTCGGCGGTAAGGAATACGATATGACGTTTCGCTCGTCGGGCAGGTATCTCGCGTGGCGCCTGTTTTGAACTCGCCGGAGACTTTCACCCGCGACTGACTCAATTTGTCATTCTATTTTTAGAATTCCGGCCAAGAGTTGTTCGGAATGCCCCGCGGATTGACCATTTCTTCCCTTTGGCGGGCCCGGACATTGCGGCCGCAGGACTTTCGTTTCCTTCGGCCTGCGGCCCTTATTTCCCGGCCCGCACCACAAAAAGGCTTCGCTGACCGAGATTGCCCCTCGGTCGCCAAGCACGAACCGACCACATGAGTGTCGCCAACTCGCAAAAATTCTATAAGCCTCTGGCCATCGCCGCTGCGCTGGTGTTTGTCTATTTCAC
>DASYTZ010000147.1:0-43414 GCA_036001745.1 Pyrinomonadaceae bacterium | reverse complement strand
CGCGCACGGCGCGCTTCAACTCGGCAGTTTCCTGAATTTTCTTGTCTTCGAGCCAACGGTGGACGGCGCCGAGATAGAAAAGCTTGACGACGCTGGCCGGATAAATTCGTTCGTTGCCGCGGAAGCTTGCCGTCACCGGATGCTGCGGATCGCGAAGATCGATCAGCGTGATCGAGAGCTGATTCTCAGTCAGTTTCTTGTCGGCGAACTTCGCGAGGGCCGCATGCGCCGCCTGGTTCACGAGCTCTTGCAGACTCGCGGCGGCAACCGGCGACTTTGTGACTGTATCCGATGCCGTGAACCGCTGCTGCGCGTGGACCGAAGCGGCCAGCGCCAATGACAACACTAACGGCACAAATACGAATCTATGCTTCATTCATCCTCCTATCGCGCCGCGCCCAAATCAGATACACGGGCAGCCCGATCAAAATCAGTCCCAGGCCAATCGCCGATTGCTTTGGGTTGTCCCAAATCGTTCTGAAAATTAACCACGCGTCCACGACGATGAAAACGATTGGAACGATCGGATATCCCCACGTGCGATACGGCCGCGGTGCGTCGGGCATGCGGCGGCGAAAGATGAAGACTGAGCCGGCGACGAATGCGTAAAACAACGTCAACGCGAAGATTGCCGAATCAGTCAACTGATCGTAAGACCCCGATAACGCGATTACACACGACCACACTCCAAGCACGACCAGAGATCTAATCGGCACATGCGTGCGCGGCGAAACTTTGGCCAGCCCCTGGAAGAACAGACGGTCGCGCGCCATCGCGTACGGCACGCGCGAGGTTGCGAGTATCGATGCGTGCAGCGCGCCGAATGACGATGTCATCATCGCAGCCGCCATCAGAGTGACGGCTACCGCGCCCAGCAAGCGCCTCACAACTTCGGCGGCAACCGATGATGACGCGGCGACGTTGGCAATCTGCGTCGGTGTCAGCACGTGGTAGTAACTCACGTTCACCAGCAGGTACAGGCCCATCACCAGAAACATGCTGATGATCAGTCCGAGCGGCAGATTGCGTTCAGGGTTCTTTACTTCTCCCGCGAGAAACGTGATGTTGTTCCATCCGTCGTAAGCCCACAGCGCGCCCAACATCGCGGCCGCGAATCCCGCCGCACCTCCAGTCGTGATCGCAACTTTCTCGCACAGGCCACCAACATTTGCCTGCGACAGATGCGACCAATCGCCACCGCTGTAGAAGAACGCGCCGAGACCGACGCCAATCAGAAGTAGAACCTTTATGGACGTCAGGAAGGTTGCGACGCCGCCACTAAATCGCACGGCGGCACAATTGATCAGCACCGTCACACCAATCGCCGCGAGCGCGACGAGTTGCAGTCTTTGAAAAGGAACGTCATAGCCGCCGGGCAGTTGGAGAGTGAAATACGTATGCTTCAATCTGCCACCAACCAAGTCGTTCAGAAATATCGCAAAGCCTACTGCCAGCGCCGCTGCTGAAGCACTGCGCGCGATCGCAAACTGCGTCCAACCGTAGATGAATCCCCACGGCCGGCCGTAAGCGTCGCGCATGATGCCGTATTCGCCGGCAGCGCGCGGGAACATTGCGAGCAGTTCTGCATACGTCAGCGCGCCCGCGAGCGATAGCAACCCCGCGACCAGCCAGACAGTCAAGGCTTTTCCAGGCGTGCCCACGTTGCAGGTCATCACGCGCGCTTTCAGGAAGACGCCCGTGCCAATCACGTTCGCGACGTTGACGGAGATCGCGGCCACAAGGCCGAGGCCGCGAATGAGTTGGCCGTTAGTTAGTTTCGAGTTCATCAGGAGACTATCCGCAGATTGCGCAGATTACACAGATTCAGAAAACGAATTAGCCACGAAAAGTCACAAAACGCACAAAATGAAATCAGAACCGAAGCAAGCTTTTAATTCAAACCAATCCGTAGTCAAAGATTTTCTTCTGAGCCTTTTGCGCCTTTTTGTGGCTCAGTTCTCGTTCTGCGTAATCTACGAAATCTGCGGACCATTTCTTACCAAACCTCATTCACCAACAGATCCTCGTAACTATCTCGCTTCCGAATCACTTCCGCCCGCCCGTCTTGTCGCACCATCACCCCCGCGGGCAGCGGCCGGCCGTTATAGGCAAACATTTGCGAGAACGAGTACGCGCCGGCATTCAACAACGCAAGCACTTCGCCCGGCTTCACATCGCGCGGCAGACGCCGGTAATCGGGCAGACGTCCATGCCGCTCGATATCGAAATACACGTCGCCCGAATCGCACAGCGGCCCGGCCACCTTGTATTGCGCGTCCGGCGCACTGCACGCGTGCGATGCGGAAATCAGGTGGTAGTACCACTTGTAATTGTTCATCGACAGCAGGAGGTTATAGCCGGCGTCCGTCAGCAACCAGACGTCACCCGTCTCAGGACGGCGTTTGATGTTCTGAACTTTCGTCAGCACCACACCTGCATCAGCGATGATGCTGCGGCCGGGCTCGAGAAGAATAGTCACTTTGTCTAACAGATGTTCTGCTTCCGCAGTGCGCGCCGCTTCACGTGCGACACGCAGCGCCTCAGACAAGACGTCAGATGGTTCAAGCTCAGCCCCGAGCATGTCGCGCTCGTGCTCAGGCAATTCATCCGCCTGCGAGCGGTCGCGTAAATAATTTACGGGAATGCCGCCGCCGAGATTGATGTGCTCGAGCGTTAATCCCGTCTCACGATGAATTGTCATCAAGTGGTTCCACATGCTCTTGAATGCCTCGGCGAACGGCTCAACGTCCGGCGTTTGCGAGCCGACATGAATGTGAATGCCGCAGACATGAACCAGATCCGGATTCTGCAAGCCGCGACGAAATGCGTCCAGAACCTCGGACGATGAGATGCCAAACTTGGAAGTCAGCAGCGCCGTCTGCAATCCTAGATGCGAGCGCGTGCCGATTTCCGGCACCAAACGCAGGGCAATCCGAGCCGGTGGCAAGCCGGAATTCAATTCAGCCCGCGCGCGGCGCACCGCGTCTTCCACCAGTTCAATTTCATAAATCGAATCGACATTGATTGCGTAGATGCCGGCGCGCACGGCTTCATCCAGTTCTTCGCCGGTCTTGCTTGTGCCGTTGAAAATGATTTGATCTGGACGAAAGCCGGCGCGCAAAGCCTTGTACAATTCGCCGCCGCTATTGACTTCGATATCGATGCCGGCGTCGCGTATGACACCGAGTACCGCCATGCTCGAATTGGCTTTCGACGCGTAGCAGAATTTGATCGGCCGATCGACTTTCTTGGCGGCTGCTTGCAGACGCGCAACGTTCACGCGAATGCGTGGTTCAGAAAACACGAACAGCGGCGTGCCGTATTTGTATGAAAGCGTGGTCGCGTCGACGCCGCTGATGAAGAGATGATTGTTTTCGCGCGCTTCCAGAAAACCTGGAATCGTCCAGGCGGGCGCGGCTGTTATCACTTGTGCCATTGATTATTAGTCTTACAACTGCGCGATCATTTCTCCCGGGTTCCAGTACGCGCGCACAGTTTGAATCTTTCCGTCTTCATTCACATCGAACACATCGATGCCTTCGAATCGCACTTCCTTGCCAGTCGTGCTGGTTCCCTTGCCTGTCCACTTCACGGCCGCGCCGTTACCGGCAACGAATACTTGATCTTCGGTCAGCGCGACGCTTTTGAAGTTCTTACAAATCGAAGTCAAGAATTCGCGAATGCTGTCGCGGCCGGTTATTCCCGGTGAGCCGACGGGATCGTAAGTCGTGCCGTCTTCCGCAAACGAGTTCGCGAACGCATCGGCATCCATCGCGCGAATTGCCAGGAAATATGCCCGCACCGCGCGCGAGATTCTGTCTGGTGACATTTGATCAGTCATATACTTTTCCAAGGTCGGGCTACTGCCCCGTCGTCTCTCGCAGTCGGCTAGTTCCCTGCTGTGGCGCTTGCTCTTTCCCTCTCGACCAAAACGCGCCGCAGGATTTTACCTGAAAGAGATTTGGGAATCTGCTCGATAAACTCCAACTCACGGATTTTTTTGTGAGGCGCCACGCGCTGCGCGACAAAATCCATTAGGTCGTCGGCGGTGGTATCACCTTTGAGCACGACAAACGCCTTCGGCACTTCGCCGGCTTCGTCGTCGCGGCACGGGATGACCGCGGCGTCGGCGACGGCCGGATGCGTCAACAACACTGCCTCCAGTTCAGCGGGCGCGACCTGAAACCCCTTGTACTTAATCAGCTCCTTCACGCGATCGACGATGAAAAAGTGACCATCTTCGTCGGCGTAACCGATGTCGCCCGTGTGTAGCCAACCGTCCGCATCAATCGTCCGTGACGTTGCCTCCTGATTATTCAAGTAGCCCTTCATATTCTGCGGCCCGCGCACGCAGACTTCGCCTTCTTCGTTTGGCCCAAGCTCTTCGCCGGTCGCCGGATCGACCAGCTTGCATTCGGTATTCGGCGCCGGTGGCCCAACTGATCCGATTTTAACTTTCGCCGGATCGGCCGGACTGCTGTGCGTAACCGGGCTGGTTTCCGTCATCCCGTAGCCTTGACGAATGCCGCAGCCGATGCGCTGCATGCATTCGCGCGAGAGCTCAGGCCCAAGTGGTGCGGCGCCGGAAAAAATCATTTTCAAACTCGACAGATCGTATTTCTCAACGATTGGTTCTTTCGCGAGCTTCAGGACAATCGGCGGCACAATGTGTGAGAGCGTCACGCGATACTTCTCGATCATCGAGAGGAATTGTTCGAGATCAAATCGCGCCATCGTCACGATGGTCGCGCCGAGGTGCAGCCCCATGTTCAGCACCACGACCAGTCCATAAATGTGAAAGAGCGGCAGCACGCAAAGCAGAACGTCATCCCGATGAAAATAAGCCAGTCCATCCATCTGCCGCATGTTCGCGATCAGATTGTAGTGCGTCAGCATCACGCCTTTCGGCAATCCAGTCGTACCGGACGAGTAAGGCAACGCCACCAAATCATTTCTCGGGTCGATTTCCACATGCGGAACCTCTTCGTCGCTTTCGAGCAGCGATGCGAAGGGCGTCGCGCCTTCTGCCTCACCGAAAACAAACAGCGACTCGATGTTTGCTTCGGCCGCCGCGGCCCTCGCTTTGTCCATAAAGATTGGCGCGGTCACGAGAAATTTCGCCCGCGCGTCTTTCAACTGAAACGCGGCTTCTTCGGCCGTGTACAGAGGATTCAGCGTCGTGTTAACTCCGCCAAGCATGGCCACCGCATGAAAGATGATTCCGTATTCCGGACAATTGGTGCTGAAAATTCCAAAGACGTCCCCTTTCTTGAAGCCACGTTTGGCGAGGCTCGCAGCGACATGCCGCACCGCATTTTCCAATTGTGCGTAAGTCAGAGTCCGACCTGTAGGCCCGTCAACGAGCGCTGTCTTTTCCTTGATCTGTTCGATCGAATTGAAGATGAAGTCGGTGAGCGAAACTTCAGGGATCGAGACATCAGGATATGGCCCGCGAAAGATCATCTGATACGGAACCGCTCGCGGTCGCGAGCGGGCGCGGGCACTATACACGATTCTGCTGACCGAACGGCAGCAAAGATGTATATTGGCGCAACTTGATCATGGCTGAAATGCAGAAACCACTAAACATCATCTGCTTCGCCACGTTCTTCAAAGGCGGCGACTTCATGCGCCAGTGCAAAGCATGCGGCTGCAACGTCATCCTGATCACGAAAGAGAAGATGCTACAGGAAGAGTGGCCACGCGATGTGATCGATGAGGTGTTCGCTTTGCCAAATGACGCGCCGGTCGAGTTGTTTCTCGATCTGGTCGCGCACATTGCGAAGACACACAAACCCGATCGGATTGTGGCGCTGGAAGAGTTTGACGTCGTAGTGGCCGCGCTGGCACGCGAGCATCTGTGTATGGCGGGAATGAGCAGCTCAACCGCGAAAACTTTTCGCGACAAGTATGCGATGGCGGTCCGAGCGCGCGATGCGGGCCTGACGGTCCCCGATTTCGTACCGGCAATCAATAACGACGAAATTGCCGAATATCTCAACCGAGTGCCTGGGCCGTGGGTCTTGAAGCCGCGTTCGGATGTTTCGGCAATCGGCATTCGTAAACTGGAAACGGCCGAAGCAGTTTGGGCAGTCATTGATGAACTGAATAACCGAGAAGCTTTACGCGAGCGCGCTTCTTACCACGTGCTGGCGCGCTTCATTCCCGGCGAAGTCTTTCACGTCGATTCGCTTGTCCACAATGGTCGCGTGGTGCTGGCGGGTGTTAACAAGTATGGACGACCACCTTTGCAGGTCGCTCATGGCGGCGGCGCGTACATTTCGCAAACCGTTTCCTACGACTCGGCCGATACGAGAAAGCTGGTCGACGTCAATCGCCGCTTGATCAAAGCGATGCAGATCGTGACGGGCGCAACCCACGCTGAGTTCATCAAGAACGATGCGGATGGCGACTTTTATTTTCTTGAAATCGCCTCGCGGGTCGGCGGTGCTTATATCGCAGATGTCTTGGAAGCCGCCTCAGGCATCAACTTGTGGCGCGAGTGGGCGAAGCTGGAGGTCTCGCCTGCTGGTGCGAAACCGAAATTGAAGCCGCGCCGGGAGCACGCCGGGATTGTTTTGTCTTTGGCGAAACAGGAGCAGCCCGATACGTCGGCTTACGACGATCCGGAAATCGTTTATCGTGCGAAGAAGAAACATCACGTCGGCCTGATCGTAAAATCCAAGAGCC
This sequence comes from Pyrinomonadaceae bacterium, assembly GCA_036001745.1. Lineage (GTDB taxonomy): Bacteria > Acidobacteriota > Blastocatellia > Pyrinomonadales > Pyrinomonadaceae > UBA11740. The sequence goes on along the minus strand of DASYTZ010000147.1, from coordinate 36,724 downwards.
AGGAACGCGTGAATGAATTGCTGACTGACTACGCGCAACGCTTCGAAAACGATTTCATCGCCGTGCTGCCGCCACTGGAGAGACCGGAATGATGATTCCTTCCAATTGGTACGAAGATTTTTTCCAGGGCGTCACGCTCGACCTGTGGCGCAAAGCGATTCCGCCAGAGAAGTCGAAGGCCGAAGCTGAATTCCTGATTACGGTCTTGAATTGCGAGCCTGATGCGCACGTGCTTGATGTGCCGTGCGGGAATGGAAGGCTGTCGTTCGAACTCGCGCGGCGTGGGTACCGTGTGACGGGAGTTGATATCTCGGAAGAGTTCATTGAAGAAGCGCGCTCACTACAGACCGATCTTCTTGCCCCATCTGCTGACGCAGATGGTACTGACCTCAGCACGCGCGTTGAATTCATTCTCGGCGATATGCGGAACATCGAAGGTGACAGTATCTACGACGGGGCTTTCTGTTTTGGAAACAGCTTTGGCTTCATGGAATACGCGGACATGGAGAAATTCCTGGGTGGCGTTGCGCGCGCGTTGAAGCCTGGTGCACGGTTCATCGTGAACACAGGAATGGCCGCCGAATCCGTCCTGCCGGATTTCGAAGAACAAAGCTGCCATGAAATCAGCGATATCGTCGTGACGATAAAAGAGCGATACAACGCGGAAGAAAGCTGCATCGACAGCGAATATATCTTCGAGCGCAACGGCACTACAGAATCACGGAAGGCCAAGCATTGGATTTACACGGCGGCTGAGATTCAAAGGATGTTGGAGCGCGCGGGATTCAAAGTGCTTGATTGCTATGGCTCGCTGAAACGGGAATCGTTCATGCTAGGATCACGAGAACTGTTTATCGTCTCAGAAGCCCGGTAGCGCAAATTGTTAATTTGCGTCATCCCAAGTTAGCAACTTGCGCTATTTGCCCGATCCTTGTATCGCAAATTGCTAATTTGCGGCTTCGCAAGTTAACAACTTGCGCTACTTCTTACTTCAAATGCTTGTCCAACCAATCGAGCACAGTGTTGTACCAGAAAGCCGAGTTGCCCGGCTTCTGCACCCAGTGACCTTCGTCGGAAAAATCAACCAGCTTTGATTCCACGCCCATGCGCTGCACGGCGGTGAACATTTGCAAGCCTTCCGTCACCGGCACGCGAAAATCGAGATCGTTTGTGATCACGAGAATTGGCGTCTTGAAGTTCTGGACAAAATTGTGCGGCGACCATCTCTCGTACATCGCTTTGTTGGTCCAGGGAGTGCCCTTGAATTCCCATTCGGGAAACCAAAGCTCTTCAGTCGCGCCATACATCGCGGTCAGGTTGTAAACGCCGTCGTGCGACACCAGCACTTTGTAATGAAAGCGCGGGTCGTTGTTGTGACCTTCGATCCAATCGATCATGTAACCACCGTAGCTGGCGCCGGCAGCGCCAATGCGGGTCTTATCGACGTAGGGAAGGTTTGCAGCCATTGCCACGCCATTGCTGATGTCCACAAAAACTTTTCCGCCCCAGTCACCTGAGATTTCGCTCAAGAAGCGTTGGCCGTAGCCCGTCGAGCCGCGCGGGTTCGGCATGAAGGCCACGTAGCCATTGTTGGCCCAGACTTGCGGATTCCAGCGATAGCCCCAGTTGTCGTTCCAGGCGCCTTGCGGTCCGCCGTGAATCAAAACGACCAGTGGATACTTTTTCCGCGCGGAGAAATTCGCGGGCTTGACGATCCAACCGGCGACTTTCGCGCCGAGCGCCCCCGTCCACGTCACCTCTTCCGCCGGCTGAAGTTTGAATGCAGAGATTAACGCATCGTTAGTCGTCGTAAGCGCCGTCGCGCCGGTGCCGTCGATGTTTGCGCGATAGATTTCGCTGGGCCGGGTCATGCTGCTCCGCGAGAAGACGAACGAGCGCCCGTCACGCGTGAGGGAAATCTCGCCGTTGAATCCTTCGGCAAGGACCTTCTTCACCGGTCCGCCGCTCACGGACACTGAATAGATCGGATTGCGCCCGCGATCTTCCGCGGTCAAATAAATCGTTTGGCTGTCGGGACTGAACGTGTATTCATCAACCCATGAATCCAGGCTCTCTGTCAGAGATTGCGCGCGTCCAGTTTTGCGATCGTAGAGCATTAGGCGAAATCGATCGCTTTCGTACCCGGGCGTTACCTGCGATCGGTATGCAATGAATCGACCGTCGGATGAAAATCGCGGCGAGCCGTCATAACCGTGATTCGCGGCGGTAATATTCTTCGCCGCGCCGCCGCGGACCGGAACGATCCAGATATCGCCGTTCGTGGAAGTTGCTTCAACCTTGTCGTGATTGCTGGCAAATGCCAGCTCTTTTGAATCAGCCGAAAACGCGTAGTCAGTCATCCCGCCCAAGCTAAATGGCGGTGCATCGTAATCGCCCGGCGTCAGGTCGCGCGCTTCCCCGCCCTGCGCAGAAACCACAAAGATGTGGCTGCGCATGCCGTCCTTCCACGATTTCCAGTGCCGAAAGAGCAGACGATCCGCGACGTGTGGCTTAACCTTGCTTTGGGCTCTTTCGTCGGCGCGCTTCTTGTTGCACGCATCGTCTTTGCATTCCGGATAGACATCGGAAACAAATGCAATCCAATTTCCGTCCGGCGACCAGACCGGATCGCCCGCGCCGGTTGAGATCGAAGAAATTTTCTTGAGCGCGCCGCTCGAAACGTCGATGGTCCAAATTTGATCTTCTCCCTCGCGCGCCGAAACGAACGCCAGCTTCTCGCCGTCAGGCGACCAGCGCGGGGATGCCGACGAATGCTCGTCATTCGTCAACTGCCGCATCTCGCCGCCGTTAAGCGGCACAAGATAAATTTGTGTTGTGCCCTTATTCGCGGCCTTGTCCATGTCGGTGATGGTGAACGCGACTAGATCGTTTTTGGGCGAAACCTGTGGATCCCCGACCCGCCGCACTTTCAGTAAATCGTCAACAGTGAAACGCCGCTCTTGTGCGATCAGCAAAGAAGCCAGCGCCAGCAAAATTACAAAAATGCCTGGGAAACGCTTCATAAGAACCTCTCCAGAAATCGGCTCGAATTGTTTGGGAAAGCGCCAACATTATGTCACTTTCGCGCGAGATTGGCGACATCTGCCGGCGCTTTGGTGAGTATCCAAATCGACGTGGTTCAACTAGAATCGCTGCCGATGACGGATGCCGGCCACTCGATCAGTTTGCGTCGTGTTACTCAGGAAGACGCGCCCTTTCTCTTGACGCTCTACAAGAGCAGCCGCGGCGAGGACCTGCGCGGGCTCGGATGGGAAGAAGTGCGCGTCAGCGAGTTTCTCGACATGCAATACGAAGCGCAGCAGCGCTTTCATGCGAACGAATACAAGAAACCGGTCGATCAGTTGATATTGCGAAATGGCGAGCCGGTGGGGCGGCTGATGTTCGAGCCACGCGAACACGAGATTCGTTGCGTCGAAGTCGCGCTCCTGCCCCAATATCGAAACGGTGGAATCGGTGCTCAGTTGATCAGGGGTCTACAAGAACAAGCCCAACAGCAGAAGAAACCTTTGCGGTTGCAGGTAATTCGTTTCAGCCGGGCAATCGCACTGTTCGAACGCCTCGGGTTTCAGCGCATCAGCGAAACAGGCACGCATTTTCAGATGGAATGGATGCCGGAGTAGGTTCTCGGCATTTTCACGCGCGCCTATTTCTTCTTCGCCGTTTTCTTTGCCTTCGTCGCGGTCCTCTTGCGGCTCGTCTTCGAACGAACACGCCGGCCTGCCCTGCCCTCGCGCTGCACCAGGCCGGCTTTTTCCAAATAATCGTAACTGCCGCGCACGACATTCCGTGCCACATCTAACGAATTCGCGAGTGTTCGTTCACTGGGCAGCATGCTACCGACCGCGACTGCGCCCGTGCCGATCAAGCTCTCGAGCTGATTTGCGATCTGTCGCGTCATCGATTCGACACTTTTCCTGTTGATACGAATCTTCAGAGCCACGTTCGTAATCTCCTTTGTAGTGGGGCGCGTATTCTAGAGAGTCATTGCGTGAGTGTCAACGAATCTATTGCTTAAGCGCGTTGTACTTTCGCAGAATCTCGAGTGTGCGATCGATGGGCAGCGCTTCCACCGTGTGGCCACGGCCGGTCGTGGTGGTCGCGCGAAACAGCGAGTTGTAGATCGCTTCTTCGGTCGCTTCGATCACCGCAAGGAACAACGGCGACATGGCTTCATTCGTCAGCAGCGCCGCGCTCGGCTGGGTGCGCGTGTTCGGAAGATTTCGAATGCGGAGTTCAGGCGCAGTTGAAAACGCGATCGCGTAATCGCCGCTGCCGTTCGATCCGGCAGCACCGGTGCGCGCGAGCCCCATCATCGATCGCGCCGCGAGCCGCTTCAGATTTCGATGATCGATGGGCGCATCAGTCGCGATGATAATGATGATGGAACCGTCCGCGCTATTGTCCGACAAACTTAAGTTTGTCGAACTAATCTGGTCCTTCAAGTAGTACTTGCCCAATTCACGTCCCACAGGCGCGCCGTTTATTGTCAAAATCCCGCCGAAATTCGTCTGCACCAGCACACCGACCGTGTAGCCGCCGAGATTCTGCGGCAGCCTGCGCGATGACGTCCCGATGCCGCCTTTCCAGCCAAACGCGACCGTTCCCGTGCCCGCGCCGATTGCGCCTTCCTCGACTGTGCCCCCGCGCGCGTGTCTGAGCGCGCCAAAGACCATGTCACGATCCACGTGCCGTCCCCGAATGTCGTTTAGATATCCATCGTTTGTTTCGCCAACCACGGGATTGATCGATTGCACATCTTCGTTGCCGGGCAAGGTGAGCATGTAATCGATCACCGCATCAGCGACGCGCGGAACATTCAGCGTCGAAGTCAACATAACTGGCGTTTCGATCTCGCCGAGTTCGTTGACTTGCGTCGAACCCGCAAGTTTGCCAAAGGCGTTGCCGATGAACACTGCGCCCGGCACTTTCTCGCGAAACAGATTTCCGCCATGGGGCAGAATCGCCGTCACGCCGGTCCGGATGGAGCCGTCTTTCAAGGCAGTGGAATGGCCGACCGCCACGCCGGCCACGTCCGTGATGGCATTCAGCGGACCCGGCGCCAGAACTCCGACGACAACTCCGACTTCGCGCGCGCGAGGGCGTTTTTCGGTTTGGGCATCCGCGGATGAGTTGGACATGACAACAGCTAACAAAAGCGTCAGCAACACGAGGAAAGCGCAGACGATTCGGATGGCGTGCAATGACTTCATTTCAGAGATCAGTCAAGCGCAAGAAGCGCTACCACCGCAGGAACAATCAGCCAAAGCAGGCCTTTCAGGAGAAAGAACACGAATCCCCAGAAACCGAGTCGCTTGATCCAAGCTTTGACCTGAGCTTTATTCACGCGTCTGCACTCAAGAAGATTTCATTATCCGCGGTTTCGCGCCGTTCGGAACTCAGCACCGAGCGCACAAAGATGTACATCGCCCAGCACTCCAATGCAAATGGCGGGAAGCCGAGATAGCCGAACACCGGCATCTCGAAAATCTTGACGTTGCCGAAATACGGAACGGTGTAGGTCCATTTCGACAGCGCCCAATAATTCCAAAACTCCCAAAGGAAACCGCACAGCAGACCGCTTGCCAGTAAAGAAAACAGCCGCCACCATTCGCCTCGCGCCAAATCACTTGTAATCGAAGGCCAACCCCACAGAGCGTTCAGCGGATCAAGAAAGAAGATGAACGACAGCCAGATGACCGGAGCAAACCATTCATTCGGAAATATCAGCGGCACAATGACGCCCACAGCTCCGAGCAGCACGAGAATGGCCAGCAGCGATCTGGACAATTTGAGCTGGGGCGCTTTCTTTTGGTGCTTGAATAGCGTTGCTCCAAACAACTCTGCGGTTTCCAACAGCGCCGGCGTAATCGTCGCGAACGCCCAATCGTAACCAACTCTTCGCACCCAAAGATTCGGCTCGAGATTGTGATAATGCCACCACAGTTCCAGATTCGATCTCCAGAATCGCGGCGCGTTGTAGAACTCAAACAGCCACCAGCCGCCGATCGAAACCATTACGACGACGAGGAACTCAAGACGATTGCTCATCAGCAGCGAACGGCCCTTGAGCTTGTAGACCAGCGCATCGACGAAGAGTATGTAGCCAGTCCAAACGACCGGGGTGAACCAGTGACCGACCAGTTGATTGCCGCTGAACAGCAACACTTCGGCGGCACCCATAATCAGAATGCCAGCGTAACCGTGCAGCGCAAACCTCCCGGTGGTGGTTCTTTGATTGCTGACAGTTCGCATGTTCGCGGGTATTATGTGGCGGCGCGAATTTAGTCGCAATCTGACATACGTTTCCGCGAGCGCCGTTAGGCGCGGAATATTTATAGTTGAACATGGCTTCTTCCTTTCTTCGCGAGAAGCGAAATTGGATTTCGCTTCTCGCGAAAACGGCTGGAGAACGACGGTACTATAGACATTTGGCTCCTCACGGAGCCGTCGTCCTGACAATTCCTTTAGTTGAGTCGAGGAAAATCACAAATGAAGACGAAAACACAATTCATTGCTTTTCTTGGTTTGGTTGTTCTTTCCGCGGCCGCATGTGTGAAAGGGCCTGAAGGGCAAGCTAACAAACCCGCAAAAGGCACTGGCCCGGTGCGCATCGGGTTTTCGATGGACACGCTGAAAGAAGAACGCTGGCAACGCGACAAGGAGCTGGTGCTGAAACGGTGCGCCGAGTTGGGAGCCAAGTGCGATGTATTGGTGGCTAACGGGGATGATTCCACGCAAGTCAATCAAGCCGAGACCTTCCTAACCCAAGGCGTGGACGTTTTGATCGTCGCGCCGCACAACGGACAGATCGCCGCGTCGATTGTCGAGGCCGCGCACAAGCAGGGAGTGCCTGTCATCAGCTACGATCGTCTGATTCGGAATGCTGACGTTGACCTTTACGTCTCGCATCAGGTGGTGAAGATTGGACAGATGCAGGCGCAGTACGCGCTCGATCACGCGCCGCAGGGCAATTACATCTTAATTGGCGGCTCGCCGACTGATAACAACGCGCTGCTGTTGCGTGACGGTCAAATGCAGATATTGAAGCCCGCCAAAGATCGTGGCGACATAAATATCGTCACCGACCAATTTGCGAAAGAATGGAAAGCCGAGGAGGCCCTGCGCATCACCGAAGACGCGCTCACGAAAACCAACAACAACATTCAGGCGATAGTGGCTTCGAATGACGGGACGGCCGGCGGCGCAATATCGGCTTTGCCGCCGGCGTTGGTCGGACACGTTTTAGTGACGGGGCAAGACGCATCTCTCGATGCGGTGCAACGCGTTGTCGAAGGCAAGCAGACAATGACGATCTACAAACCGATTCAGCCTTTGGCGTTCGCGGCGGTCGACGCCGCCATCAAACTCGCCCACAAAGAACAGGTCGAAGCGAAAGACAAAATCAACAATGGGAAGATCGACGTGCCTTCCATGCTTTTCGAGCCGATGGTCCTGGACAAAAACAACGTGATGCAAACTGTCATCAAAGACGGTTACCACAAAATGGAGGATGTTTATAAGAACGTACCAAAGGATCAATGGCCGAAGCAGTAACCAAAGCAATTGCAAATTGAAAAATGAAAATTGCAAATCGCAAATTACAAAGCGACCGCAATTTTCAATTTGCATTTTGCACTTTTCAATTGTCACTGTGTTTTTATCATAGACGATGACCCCTCCTCTTCTGGAAATGGGAAGCATCACGAAGTCTTTTCCCGGAGTGCGCGCACTCGACGGAGTAAGCTTCGATCTACGCGCCGGCGAAATCCACGCCCTCGTCGGCGAGAACGGCGCCGGCAAATCGACGCTGATCAAAATTCTTGCGGGCGTCTATCAGCATCCTGAATTCGGCGGCGAAATACTTCTCGACGGATCTGAACGTCGCTTTGCGAGCGTGCGCGAATCCGAACAAGCGGGCATCGCGATCATCTTTCAGGAACTGTCGCTGGTTAAGGAGTTGAGCGTCGCTGAAAATATCTTTCTCGGTCGCGAGCCGGGTCGCTTCGGCGTGATCAATTGGGAAGAACTGTACAGTCGCGCGCAAAAGCTGCTCGACGAACTTCATCTTCAGATCGATCCCAGAACGCCCGTCATCAATCTCGGAATTGGTCAGCAGCAACTAGTCGAAATCGCGAAGGCCCTGTCGCAGGACGCGCGTATCCTCGTGCTGGATGAACCGACCGCGGCGCTCACTGATGCGGAAGTCGAAACTCTTTTCGGCATTCTCAATGACCTACGCGGCCGGGGCGTTGCGATGATTTACATTTCGCACAAGCTGGACGAGGTCTTTCGCATCAGCGATCGGATCACTGTCTTGCGCGACGGACGAACTATCGACACGACCGCGACGAATGCCACGGACGAAGCACGCGTGATTGCAAAAATGGTCGGTCGTGAAGTCGATCAAATCTTCCCCGACGCCAAACATGATCGTGGCGATGTGATCTTCGAAGCGCGCGACGTAACAGTTGAGGACCCTTCGGTGCCCGGAAAGCTTCTGGTCGATCGAGTTGGTTTCACCGCGCACAAAGGCGAAGTGCTGGGCATCGCCGGATTGATGGGATCGGGTCGCAGCGAATTGTTGATGGCCATTTTCGGCGCGCACGCCGGCCGCAAGTCTGCGGGGATCCTCGTCGACGGAAAGCAGATTCAAATCGCCAATCCATCGGATGCGATCAAACACGGGATCGGTTTTGTGACTGAGGATCGCAAACGATACGGCTTGATTCTCGATCAGACAATCCTGCGCAACATGACGCTGGCTTGCTTGCGGCGAGTGTCCGGACGTTTCGTCACGAACGAAGACGCTGAAGCAGCCGCGGGAGAGAAAGCGGCGCGCGATCTGCGAATCAAAGCGAATTCAGTTTTCACTTTGGCCGGGACCTTGTCCGGCGGCAATCAACAGAAGGTTGTGTTGGCGAAATGGCTGCTGACAAATCCGCGCGTGTTGTTTTTGGACGAACCAACTCGCGGCATCGACGTCGGCGCGAAGCAGGAGATCTACGCGCAGATCAATCGCCTTGCGGAAAGTGGACTCGCGATCGTCTTAGTCTCGTCAGAACTTCCGGAAGTTCTCGGTCTTTCGGATCGAATCATCGTCCTGCACGAGGGGCGGGTGACCGGAGAGTTCACCCGCAGCGAAGCCACGCCCGAACGGGTAATGTCGTGCGCGACGGGACATCTTAAGCAAGCAGCATAATGCCCATTCAAACTGCCGGACGTCTAAAGCTTCGCACTTCAGCGCTGCGCGCCTACACGATGCTGCTCGCGCTGATCGTGATTTGGCTGTTCTTTCAATGGGCGACTATCGATCAGTATCACCCTTACGGCATCTTTCTCGGCGCGATTAATTTTTCGAAGCTACTGCAACAAACAGCGGTGACCGGCGTGCTCGCGGTCGGCATGCTGATGGTGATCGTTACCGGCAACATCGATCTTTCCATTGGCGCCGTAGTTGGGCTCGCGGGCGGCATCGCCGCAATGACGCAAGGCTGGGGACTGGTGCCATGTCTCGCATCAGCAATTGTGACAGGTTTAGTAATCGGCGCCATCCAGGGAAATCTTGTCACATACGGCAATGTTGGGCCGGTCGTTGCTCTGGCGGTCGGCCTTGCCGCTGCATTCAGGGGATACTCCCTGTTATCCATCCTAACTGCGGTGATTTTAGCCGGCATTGTCAGCGCAGGAGTTCAGAAGATTCTAGGATTCTATGCCAGCATCCCTGCGTTCATCGTAACGCTCGGCGGGTTACAAGCCTGGCGGGGGCTGATTCTCAAACTAACCAAAGGCGCGACGATTCCGGTTGAGCTTCCCTTCTTCCGATCATTGGGTCGCGACTTCATCGATCCAAGAATCGGGATGGTCCTGGCCGCCGTCGCAATCGCCGGCATCGCCTGGTCAAACATTCGGCGTAATCGCGCGCGACGGAAACATGGTTTGCAGGCTCTGAGCGTTGCTTCGATCGCGACGCGTATCGTTGTGCCATCAATCGTAATCATTGCGTTTATCTTTCTGATGAATAAAGCGGGCGGCGTGCCGATTCCCGTCATTTTCCTTTTGGCAGTAGCGCTCATCGGAGCTTTTCTCACCGCGAATACAACCTTCGGCCGTTACCTCTATGCAATTGGGGGCAATCCCGACGCCGCGCGTCTTTCGGGAATCAATTTGAAGCGCTACATTCTCGCCGCGTTTTGTCTGATGGGCGCGCTTGCAGGATTGGCTTCCATTCTTCACACAGCCCGCGTTGGCAGCGCGTCGCCTGACGCAGGCACGCTGATGGAGCTCGACGCGATTGCTTCGTGTGTGATTGGTGGCACGAGTCTGATGGGCGGCCGCGGGACCGTTTTCGGCGCGGTACTGGGCGCGCTGATTCTCGCGAGTCTCGACAACGGCATGTCACTTCTGAATGTTGAGAACTGGGCACAATACGTGGTCAAAGGCGGCGTGCTGGTTGCTGCGGTTGGTTTCGATATGTTTGGAAGACGGAAGGGTTAAAAGAAATCAGCCACAAAAAGGCACAAAAAGCACAGAAGAAAAACTTTGCCCGTCCGCGTTTTAGATTCTCTTTTGTGCCTTTTGTGCTTTTTTGTGGCTAAATACTTTTTAAGTCGATCATGCCCTTTTTGATCATCCACGGACATTTCTACCAACCTCCACGCGAGAGTCACTGGACTGGAATCATTGAAGAACAACCGAGCGCCGCGCCGTTTCATGACTGGAATGAAAGGATTGATTCGGAATGTTATAAACCCAATGCCTTCGTGGTTATTTCGGATCCGGCTACAGGCGAACCTCGCACAATCAACAACTACGAGAACATCAGTTTCAACTTCGGTCCGACGCTCTTGAGTTGGCTCGAACAAAACCATCGCGACACCTACGAAAGAGTAATCGCTGCTGATCGCGCAAGCGTTGAGAAACACGGCGGTCACGGCAATGCGATCGCGCAAGCATACGGCCACGCGATTCTGCCGTTGTGCAACGAACGCGATCTGCGCACACAGATCCGCTGGGGACTCGCAGATTTCCGTTTCCGCTTCGGGCGTGAGGCGGAAGCAATGTGGCTGCCGGAAACTGCCTGCAACGATCGAGTGATGCAGGCTTTGATCGATGAAGGTTTGCGTTTCGCGATCCTCGCGCCCCACCAGGCCGCTCGTGTCAGAACCGCGAACGATAGTGAGCGGGCTAATGAGTCAACTGCCGATTGGCGCGCCGTTAATGAAAGCACCATCGACACAAGCATCCCTTACCGCTACGCGCAGCGCGACGACGCCAAGACGTCAATCGCCGTCTTCTTTTACAACGGCGCAATTTCACGCGCGATCTCCTTCGAAGGTCTTTTGCGATCAAGCCGAGACATGGTCGATGCGTTCGACCAATCCGTTAAGAGCCAAGACATGATTAACGTCGCGACCGACGGCGAGACGTACGGTCATCACTTCAAATTTGGCGACCTGTGTCTGGCACATGCGCTAACTGAAGAAGCACCGGCGCGCGGATTCACGATCGGGAATTACGGCGCGTATCTCGATCAGCATCCTCCGGAATACGAAGTCGAAATTAATAGTGGGCCGAAAGGCGAAGGAACTTCATGGAGCTGTCCTCATGGCGTCGGACGCTGGATTCGGGACTGCGGGTGTTACACGGGTGGCGATCCGGGATGGAACCAGAAATGGAGAGCACCGCTGCGGCTGGCGCTTGATTTTTTGCGGGACGAAAACGTGGGCCACTTTGAAGCAACCCGGGGAGAGTTGTTCACATTTCCATGGTTGGCTCGTGACGATAGCATTTCATTGATTTTCGATCCGCACGCCTCGCGCGAAGAATTTCTCTACGAGCATGCGGGTCGATGGCTCTCAGCTGATGAACAATTGCGAGCGTTAACGCACCTCGAACTGCAACGCATGTTGCTTTTGATGTACACAAGCTGCGGATGGTTCTTCAATGATATTTCCGGAATCGAAACAATTCAGATTCTCAAATACGCTGCGCGCGCGATCGATTTGATGGGGCAACTGAACCTGCCGTCGGTGCGCGATGGTTTTCTGGAAATATTGAGCGAAGCGAGAAGCAATCGGCCGGAAATGGGGACCGGCGCCGATATTTACCGACAGTTGGTTGAGCCATCGAATCGAAACTATCGAAGAAAGCTCGGTACAGAACCCCTTGCGATAGCAAGCAGGTGAAAACATGGGCCACAAAAAAGCACAAAAGGCTCAAAAGGATTCAAAGAAACGCCCGCCGCGGGGCAGTAGCCCGACCGTGAGGGAGGGCTCCGCTGCTCAACGCAAGACAGCCTCACGCAGAGGCGCAAAGACGGCAAGTCTCGCAAAGGATTTTCCATCCACCCTCGGCGACGTCGATCTTCATCTCTTTGGCGAAGGCAAGCATCTGCGGATTTATGAAAAGCTGGGCGCCCACACCGTTACTCATCAAGGGAAACGCGGCGTTGCCTTCGCAGTGTGGGCGCCGGCCGCGGACCGAGTCAGTGTTGTCGGCCACTTCAATGCCTGGGACCCCACGAAGAATCCGATGCGGCGTTTGGGAACCTCGGGCGTTTGGGAACTTTTCATTCCCGGTTTGCGCGCGGGTGAGCTTTACAAATACGCAATCAAGAACGGTGCACATACTTTTTTCAAGGCCGATCCGTACGCATTGATGACGGAAGTGCCGCCGGACACTTCTTCCATCATCTTCAAATCCAATTACAAGTTTCGCGATCGGGCGTGGCTGACAAAGAGAACCAAACGTCAGGCGTGGCGTGAGCCGCTTTCGATTTACGAAGTGCACTTTGGATCCTGGCGTCGCGTAAACGAGGAAGACAATCGCCCGCTTACTTATCGCGAGATGGCGCCACTGCTCGCCGACTATGTCCTGGAAAATGGTTTCACGCACGTCGAGTTTCTGCCTCTGAAAGAACATCCTTATGGGCCCTCGTGGGGCTACCAGGTCAGCGCGTACTTCGCGCCATCAGCGCGTTACGGGTCGCCCGACGATTTTCGTTTTCTGGTCGATCATCTTCATCAGAAGGGTCTCGGCGTCATCATGGATTGGGTGCCGGCGCACTTTCCGAAAGATGCATTCGCGCTCGGGCGGTTCGATGGCACGGCGCTGTACGAGCATCTCGATCCGCGCAAGGGCGAGCATCCGGACTGGGGCACTTACATTTTCAATTACGGCCGAAATGAAGTGCGCAATTTTCTGATCGCGAACGCGTTGTTCTGGCTGCGCGAGTTTCATCTCGACGGATTGCGAGTCGACGCGGTCGCTTCGATGCTCTATCTCGATTACAGCCGCAAAGAAGGTGAGTGGGTGCCCAACGAACTTGGCGGGCGTGAGAACCTGGAAGCGATTGCCTTCTTGAAAGAACTGAACGAAGCAACGCACCGCGAATGTCCGGGAACTTTGATGGTTGCGGAAGAATCAACCGCGTGGCCGCAAGTGACTCATCCGGTTTACGCGGGTGGACTTGGTTTCGATTTCAAATGGAACATGGGCTGGATGCACGACACGCTCTCATACTTTCAAACCGATCCACTGTTTCGCGGTGGCAATCACAACGCGCTGACGTTTGGTTTGCTGTACGCGTGGTCGGAAAACTTCATCCTGCCCTTCTCTCACGACGAAGTCGTGCACATGAAAGGCGCGCTGCTGAACAAGATGCCGGGCGACGAATGGCAAAAATTCGCGAACCTCCGCGCGCTGTACGGCTACATGTGGGTGCACCCCGGCAAGAAGCTTCTGTTCATGGGCGGCGAGTTTGGTCAGTGGCGTGAATGGACCGAAGAAGAGAGTTTGGATTGGCATCTTTTGCAAACACCTATTCACAAAGGCGTGCTCGCGCTAATTAAGGATCTGAACAAGCTTTATCAGAAGCACGGTGCGTTGTGGGAAGCCGACACCGACGTGAGCGGCTTCAGTTGGATAGAAGTTGATAACGCCGCGGAAAATGTGATTGCGTTTCGCCGCATCTCGCCCGCGACCGGAAAAGAAATCATCTGCGTCTGCAATTTTTCGCCCCTTGTGCGTGAAGACCATCGGATCGGCCTGCCGCGCAGAGGAACCTACAAGCAACTAATCAATACCGATCACGAAAAATATTGTGGCGGCGGATTTGGAGTGATGAAAAGTATCCGCGCAGAAAAAGTCCCATGGCATGGGCTCGACTATTCAGCGGCGATTACTCTGCCGCCGTTGGCGACGATGTGGTTTGAGGCGCCGGGGCGGTAGCAGCGGCGGCCACCAAAACAAGGCTTCTACATTCCCACGTCGAAATGCGCATCAATCTGAGTGCTGGCGGCGAATATCCATCAGATATGCCACACCATCTTGAGATGTCTTTTCCGGAGAACCAGGAGTTTGAGGAGTGTATATGATGAAGACCTGCGAATGTTAGCCCCTCTTGTTGAAAGCTAGGGCCTCTTATCAAGTAATATTGTTAACGGCAGAACCGTGGCGCGACCGTGTGAGGCCAACATAATGTTCGAGGAATCGAGACTGACCACACGAGCTCACTTCAAATCCATGTGCTTCACCTGAACAAGTCGATGGCCCAGCATATCAACGGCGGCTTGGCTTTGTTCCAGCACTAGGTAGCCAATCAAAGGTTCATATTCGCCATCTTCAGGAGTCATCTCTACAAAGGCGACATCGTTGTGGATTGGGCGGAAACCCTCGATCTGAATGCGCACAGGACCGCAGACTACACCTTTGATTGTTTCCTGCGTAGCCGTTTCCATCTCGACTTCCGTCATGAACTCGAGGTTTCCCAAACGATCGCGCCAAGCGCTTGGTAGCACCATGAACGATGCGCCCGTATCAACCAGCGCATCACACCGAATGCTCTTTGAGGGATCGGAGACGTTGTCGATTTTGACTGAGGCAATGATTCTTCCCATCTGGTGAGGTCCTTTCATCCGGCCGAGATGCGGATTTTTTACGCCTTTCGAGAAATCGTAGTTCGCTTTCATGTCACGTGCCTTGATACAAGCTTAGGCGCCGAAGGCGCGCAAAGGCAATCTCGTCGAAGAGATCTGGAGAGAAGATGGCTCGTCAATGCGCCAGCAAGGTGACTTGGCCACCGACAAGAGTTAACTCAATCTCGCCACGTTCATTCAACGCTACCAAATCAGCGCGCTTTCCTTCCTCTATCGACCCGCAGTCGCGGTCCACTCCCAGTAGCCGCGCAGGATTTAACGAACACATGCGCGCCACGTCGCACTCCGAAGCGCCGAGTGTCAGCATCGTCTTCACTGCATCGAGCATTGTGATAACTGAACCGGCGATGTTGCCGCGCGCGTTTTGCGTGCGGCCGTTCTGCACGGTTATTTTCTCGCCCCAGATTTCGTAATCGCCATCACCTTGGCCTGTCGCCGCAATCGCATCGCTAATCAGAGACAAGCGCGCGGACGTCATCGTCCGGAGCAAAATTTTCAGCATCAGCGGATCGAGATGCACTCCATCTGCGATTACATCCAAGCCGATGTCGTCATTCAGCAATCCCCAGCCAACGGGTCCGGGCGCGCGATGATGGAGCGGCGACATCGCGTTCATGAAGTGCGTCATGTGCTGCGCGCCTGCGTCTTTCGCTTCGTCGAGCACATCCGGCGTCGCGCGCGTGTGGCCAATCGAAACGATCCAACCGCGTTGGCGGAGTTCGCGAATCAACTCAATTCCACCTTCGACTTCCGGCGCCACGGTCATCATGTGAACAGCGCTTCGGTTAGAAATCGTCGGCAATGAATCCAGCTCATCAACGCTAGCGAATTTCCGAAAATGTTCGCGATGTAGCGCGCCGCATTGTTCGCTGTTCACAAAGGGTCCTTCATAGTGGACGCCAAGAATACGCGCGCCGCGATTACCCGCCTCCACACTTCCCTGTTCATTCATCAACTCACTGATTGCGGCGACGGCTCGTTTGTATTGCTCCGCGGGCCCAGGCACCAGCGTGGGCAACCACGCCGTCACGCCTTTGCTCGCCAGAAACTCGCTCACGTGCCGCAAATCATTAGCGCTCGCGTTGTTGACGTCGACGCCCACCGCACCGTGAATGTGCATATCGACGAAGCCGGGAAAAATCGTGGTGCCGTTAAGATCTAAGTTTGAATCGGTTTCGAAAGAACTATCCGACGGAGCATCTAAGACCCGTGAAATGCGCCCATCTTTTATGAGAAGCTTGGCAGAGTCGATGACTGTTTCAGGCAGAACGATGCGAGCATTGTAAAGTAGCAGAGAGCGTGCGATGGTGTTATTCACTCTTTCCTGGAATGGAACGTCATTGTAGCATTTCAGGAGTGCGTTTCGATGGTCAAAAATCAATGGCGTTTCGGAGATTCAAAATTGGTTTCCTGTGTTCATTGCTGTTCTTGACGGCGGGCGCGGCGCAGACGACAAGCGAACGCAGCCTCAAGTTAATAGAGCATCACTACGAAGTCGCACAGCGGTACGAACAAACCGGCGATTGGCCTGCGGCTGAAAAGGAATGGCGCGCGGTGCTCGCGCTTCAATCGCGCGACGCTCGCGCGTGGACGAACCTCGGCGTCGCGCTTAATCGGCAAAACAAGACTGCAGAAGCCATGGAAGCCTGGAAGCAGGCTATCAAAATCGGCCCCAATCTCGCTGGGCCGCATTTCAATCTCGGCCTCGCGCTCGTGCGACAACAAAAATATGCGGAGGCTGTTCCCTCGCTGCGGCGAGCGCTTGAACTTGAACCGAACAATGACGGCGCCAGACGAGCCTTGGCGCTTGCGCTTATCGGCACCGAACAGTTTCGAGAAGCGACGCGCGAAATTGCCAGACTGCTGCGCGATTCGCCACTCGACTCATCGTTGTTGGAGATGGCCGGCGAGTCGCTGATGCGGCAGCGCAGGTATGGTGAAGCTACTACCGTTCTGAAGCGACGTTTGGATCTGGGCAACGAGACAAGTCAATTGTGGGCGAAATATGGCGATGCACTCGATGGCGACAAAAGAACGCCCGAAGCGTTGGAAGCTTACAAACGCGCGGTTGATCTTGCGCCCGATTCGATTTCGACGCGGTATGGTTTCGGCTACTTGCTCTGGAAGCTTTATCGCTATGATGAAGCCGAGCGCGAATTGACGGAGGTTCTGCGACGCGACGCAAACGAGGCGCGCGCGGCTTTCACACTCGGCGATCTATATTTGACGAAAGGCGACGCGAAGCGCGCGTTACCATTCCTCGAGCAAGCGGCCACAGTCTATCCCCAAGAGTTCGATACCAGATTCGCTCTGGGTCGCGCACTGATGCTTACGGGTGACAGTAAACGTGGGATAGAAGAACTGCGTGCCGCGGTCAGACTTGATGAGGCAATCGCCGATGGCCATTTTCAGCTTGGGCGAGCATTAATGCAGACGGGAAAAAAAGCAGAAGGAAGGCGCGAATTGGATCGCGCACGTGATCTGAAAGAAGCCAAGCGGGCTGCAGAACGATTGCCCGAGCGTCCGCACTGACTAGAAAAGGTAGCTTGAAACAAAGAATGCCCGCGAAAGAACCGAGTCTTTCGCGGGCATCGCTGTTTGCTAACTCTGCCTGGTCTAGAAATACATCTTCAACCCGAACTGGAACTCGCGCGGATTGCGCGTGGAGCCAGGCCGGCCAGTCGTTGAGGTGCAGATCGCGGTACCTCCCGGCACGCAGGCAGAGCTGCCGAGAACGTTACCGTTAGCACTTTCGAGAAAGAACTGAGTATGGTTGAAGACATTAAAGGACTCTGCGCGAAACTGAATGTAACGAGCCTTCTCCTTGTTTAAGTAGAAATTCTTAATTAAGGAAAGGTTCGTTTGATTGCGTCCGGGCAGACGGAAAATTGCGCGACCCGAGTTGCCGTACGTGCCCAAAGCGGGATTGCCAAACGCCGTCGGATCGTAAAGGAATGGGAGCCCGCTCACCGGATCAATTGTCCCAGCTAGTCCGCCAGTCGGATTGCCGAGTAATTGAGCACGATTTCCGTTGCGACCGCTATTCGTCGAGGCCGCCAGCACGCGGGAAATCGGAGGTCCGGATTCGAGATTCGTAATTCCGGAAATCTGCCAGCCCCCGAGCGTGTTACGAACAAAACCGCTTGTGCTGTGCTGGAAGAATGGCATCTCCCAAATATAACTTGCCGAGAATATATGCGGACGTGAGCTGCGAGCTTCAGCATATTCCGGAAGCAGATTGAGCGGGTTTTGTGGCGCATCAACGCCGTCGCGATCGTTCGTGAAGTTCGTCATGTTCTTACTAAACGTGTAAGCAAGGCTGACTGAACTCCCTGTTGCGAACCGCCAGTTAAGCTGCGAAAGCAGTCCGTGATAACGAGAGATTGCTTTGGTCTCCTTCTGTGTGATCGTGCCATAACCCTTGAAAGGTCGAATCGAGTTCACATTTGTGGATCCGGTCGGATTGGCGACCGTGTTTAGGACCCACGCGTTCGTCTCGGGCGCGCCGACGAAGTTTATGTTACGTTGGTCGTGCAGGTGGTCTCCCCGTGTCCCAACGTAGCTGACGTCAAGAACTGCGTTTTTCCAAACCTCGCGCTGCATGCCAAATGACCACTGCTGGATCTCAGGAGTCACGATATTTGGATCGATGCCTCCCAGACTGCGTATAGGCAGTGCCCCAAGCGCGCCACCGGCCGGGTTTAGGAAGGTAATTCCCGCACCGCTGAAAGTGGCGGTGTTGCTGAAAGGCGGATTAGCGAACGTTGGGTCTTCGTACAGGAAGGTGGCAATCTGATCGTAGTAAAAGCCATAACCGACACGAAACACAGTCCTACCGTTCTCGCCGAACAGCGAGCGGCCAAAACCGCTCTTGTAATCAGGACTCCAAGCGAGGCCAAGGCGGGGACTAAAATTATTCTTGTCGCTTGGCACAATCGTTTTGCCAAACGGCGATGTGGAACTTGCCACGGCGATTCCATTAAGTTCGTTGCCGGTTCCGCGAACGAGTGAACCACAAAGCGCGTCCGCGCACGTGGGAACCGCAGCAGACGAGAACAACTCCGGCTCGAATGCCGTCAGCACGTTATTTCGATCGGTTGCCGGCACAAAGTATTGGTAGCGCACGCCGTAATCGAACGTTACGTTAGGCCGAATCTTCCAGGAGTCCTGTGCGAAGAATTCACGCCTGCCCAAATGCTCCTTCACCGTGATATCGAACTGGCTTTCACTGTAAGCGCTGGCGCGACCTAACATGAAGCTTGCCAGCGCCGTTCCCGTCTGGGTCAACGCCACGGCGGTAGGAGCGGCAGTAGATGTACCTTGCGATTGTGTGTTCACGAAACTGAACGAGCCCTGGGTCAAGTTGTTCGCGTTTTCATTCTTGCCTTCAAAGGCCCATTCGCCACCGATTTTGAAGGTGTGATTGCCGCGCGTCCACGTTAGGACATCGCGCCAAACCTGACTGCGGTAACGAATATCAAAGCCCTGCAAGGAGCCGGCTCCAGTAATTCCGGTAATGCTGAGGGAGGGGATCGCGTTAGCGTTGTTCTCCGGGTAAAATTCCGGAATATTCGGATTTCCATAATCCGAGCGCCGCCCACGTCCTACCAGTTGCGAGCCGATAAAGTTCTGCGAAAAGTTGTAGCTCAGTTCGTTAACCATCCGCGGGTTGATGATACTGGTGAAGTTAATCGCCAAAACCTGACCGGGAATCCGCGTGTCAGTCGTCGCGATGTTCGGCAGATTAATCCCCTGGAACAGGCCGCCGGTCTCCTGAGTCACATTCAGATCGTGCGTGTAGCGGCCAAAGATTCGATGATTGTCATTGAAGACATGATCGACCCGAATCACTTCCTGGCGCGTGTTCTGTAGATTAACGGGGCTGAAGGTGAATGAGTTCGTGCCGCTGTTGGGTAACGGCCAAATTGGCAACAGGGCCACAGCTTGCGGCGCGAGGTCGCTCGCGGAAATTATGTTGCCCACATATGCTCGATTGGCTGCATTGAATACCATTCCCGCGCGGGCTTGGATTGTATTACCGGCAGTATCAATGACGTTGAATGGCGTGGTCGTGCAGGTGCCGACACCTGGCGTCGTGCATTGTGTATTGGTGGTTGTGCGGAAGAGCGCCAGGCCCAAGCTCGACGAGAAATCACCACTGCGTTGCGCGGCGGTGGGTACCGTTGCCGTTGCCGCAGTTGTCGCGCGACGAATGCGCCGAACTTCCTCAGAATAGAAGAAGAACGTTTTGTTTTTTGCCGTATAAGTGCCGCGCCCACCCTCTCCGAAGAGCGGCAGGGTCACTGGCCCGCTGAAGGTTCCGCCAAATGTGTTGTAGCGCAGCTTCGGCACGGGAGCCTTGGGTGTGCCATCGGCTTTATTACCAAGACGATTGTTAAAAAATGAGTTGGCATTGAAACGATTGTTTCTCGCGAACTCGTAAAGCGACAGGTGGTAATCATTGCCACCGCTACGCGTCACGACGGTGACGGTGCCGCTGCCTGAGCGACCCACCTCGGAGGTGTAATTGGATGTCAGAACTTTGAATTCTTTGATCGAGTCGATCGTCGGCGTCGAAAGCAACGTAATGTTCGAGCCGCCATCGGTATTATTCACTCCGTCAATAAAAAAGTTCACGCCGTTGCGCCGCATTCCGTTAATCGAGATGCTTGTGCGATTGCTCAATCCGAGCGCCGTTTCGTCCGCCAGATCCGAACTCACACCGGGGACCAATTCGGTAAGTTTCATGAAGTCGCGATTCACGAGCGGCAGTTCGCGGACCTGATTGCCGGAGATTAGCGATTGACCAGTCGAGCTTTCCTGAATTAGTGGCGGCTCATCCGTGATGGTCACTGTCTCGGTGGGTGAACCGGTCTCCAGAGCCACATCGATCGGCCGTCGATCCTTTGCGTTCAGTGTCACCGTTTGCAGATAGCGTTTGAATCCTTCGTGCTCAATGACCACGGTATAGGTTCCGGGCGTCAACGGCGTCACGATGTAATTGCCGTCTTCGTTCGTTTCGACGCGCCGTTCGGCGTTCGTATCTTTGTTGGTGACGATGACCGTCGCTTTTTGAACGACGGCGCCGGCGGCATCGGTAACAACGCCGGTAATGGTGGCCGCTGTTTCCTCCTGGCCGAAGCTGACCGTTGCAAAACTGAAGAGCGCGACCAACGCAAACATTACGTGTAACAGGCGAATAGATTTCATTTGGGGAATCCTCTCGATTGGAATCTGGGTTTCTTGGTTAATGGGTTCGTCCTCGAAGCTACGAACTCTGATGGCATGAACTCGTGAAAAATTTAAGCAAGTAACGGGCCGCCGCCACACTCCAAGCTCTCGCAAAAACCGCGGAAATGCGCTCCGGCCAAGTGTTGCCGGGCGCCGCTCGTTGCTGCAAATTCGCCGGCCTCTGCGGCCAATAAATTCGTTGGATTCAGACTGCCCGGCATTCGGCGCTAACCAACTCAGGTGAAGCATTTTATGCGACGTGTCAACCACAACGAAAGCTAAAAGAACTTATTGAGCGGATAAAGATCGATGATGAGCTCGCAACCGTGAAGTGGGGGTGTCACCGAGGGAGACTCACTGCTTGCGGAGTCTCCGAGGGCCAGAATTCCAATGCTGCTCACCCATCCGATGTCCATAATAATGGATGGCCGTTCACAATTTCGGATCGTATGAGACTGCCCAGGCCGACTGTGTTTTCCGAACTTTATCGGGTTGTCTCGCGAATTCAAAATTGTCTTGACCGCAATCCTTTTGGCAATATACTTGCCTCGCTTTTTTTCGCAACGTCAGGATCGTGGGCATCCGCCCTCCGACTTATTTGTCTTTCTTACTACAACCGCTTTCGTGATTTTCGTTTTGCTCAATCCTGAGTTCTAAGGTTGCAAGCCGACCACCTTGTGTCGGCTTTGGGTTCAACAGTCTCCAAGGAGGATCACATGATTAATCGTTTTGCTCGCCCTGCCTGTCTAGTTCTTTTCATCCTCTGCGTTTCGATGGTCGCGCTCGCGCAGATAACTACCTCGGGCCGATTGGCCGGAGTGGTCACCGATTCGGTTGGCGCGCTCGTGCCGAACGCCGAGATAACCGTCACTAACAACGACACCAAAGCGGAATACAAAGCCAACGCCAACGATGAAGGAGGCTGGTCGATTCCCTCGGTTCCCAACGGCACGTATACAGTAA
Source organism: Pyrinomonadaceae bacterium (assembly GCA_036001745.1). Classification (GTDB taxonomy): domain Bacteria; phylum Acidobacteriota; class Blastocatellia; order Pyrinomonadales; family Pyrinomonadaceae; genus UBA11740. The sequence continues at coordinate 14,573 of DASYTZ010000147.1, read as the reverse complement.
AAATTAACGCGCCAAATTTTAAGACCACCGTGCTTCAGAATGTGAAGGTCGATACGGCCCAGGTCACCACGGCGAACGCGACGCTGGAACCTGGCGAACCGAGCGCTGAAGTAGTGATTCAAGGCGGCGGCGAGATCCTGCAGACCGAAAGTGCCAACGTGGCGACAACGATCGCAGGACGTCAAATCACCGAACTTCCCTTCGTGACCAGAGACGCCTTGCAACTCGTACTCACGCTCCCCGGAGTGCAGACGCCTGGCGTGCCTCGCACCTCATCAATAAATGGGCTGCCCAAGGGCTCAGTAAACATGACTCTGGACGGTGTGAACATTCAGGATAACTTCCTTCGGAGTTCGGACGGTTTTTTTACTACGATACAAATGAAGTCGGACGCTGTTCAGGAAGTTACAGTCTCGACGGCCGTGCCCGGGGCCGAGAGTGGTGGAGAAGGGGCTGCCCAGATTAAGGGCACAACCAGATCCGGATCCTCCGAGTTTCACGGCGGCGCATTCTGGCAATACCGCTCGCCGAATTTCAATTCAAATTATTATTTCAACAACGTCGATGGTCTGCCACGCGACGCTCTGTTCCTACGGCAGATGGGAGGTCACGTCGGTGGGCCGATTCTAATTCCTGGTTTAGTGAAGAGTCGAAATCGAGCTTTCTTCTTCCTCAACTTCGAAGAGTTTCGCTTACCGCAAGCCTATGGCTCGTTGTCCGCAGTCGGAAACATTTTTATCCTGACTGATACGGCACGAACTGGAGTCTTTACTTATAAGGATTCGGGCGGCACGGTGCGAACCGTAAACCTCATCACGCTGGCTCAGTCAAAGGGGTTTTCACAGGGCATTGACCCCAAGATTGCGGCAGGTCTGGCATTGGTGAACACCGGCGCACATTCGGCCGGCGCGCTTACAAGCCGCATTACTTCGGCAAACGATTACAACCGGCTCAATTACCAGTTTCAAGATCCCGGCAATAATACTCGCCGGTTTCCGACAGCTCGCTTTGACTGGAACATCACCAAAAACCAGCACTTCGAATTCATCCACAACTACCAGTTTTACTATTCGCTTCCCGATGCAGTTAACGGCCAGAATTCCGTTGTCCCCGGCGAGGGGATCGTTGTCGGCAATCCCGGCGGCGGTTCGATTTATCGCGACTCTTTCTCGTACGCGGCGGCGCACCGCTGGACCATCAATAGCGTCCTCGTTAACGAGATTCGCGCTACTTCGGGCGGCAACGGCACCTCGGTGTTTACGCGCGAGTTTGCGCCCGGCCTGTTCGGGTTCTGGAATGGTTATGCCGTGACCGGCGGAACTTATTTAGGAGCTCAAGGAAACGGAACCGGGGCTTTCTATAACCGCCGATCGACCTCTCGTCGCAATACGCCGACGAAAGGCCTCAGCGACAACATAAACTATGTCAAGGGAACACACACCTTTAACTTTGGCGCTTCGTTCCTGCGGATTAACTCGTTTACAGAAGCAGTAAGCACTCAAGTCGTCAATCAAGTGGTGTTTGGATTGGCAACCGGCGACCCGATCAATACGGGATCAACCGGTATCTTCACCACAACCAATTTTCCAGGCGCTAGCACTACTCAACTGGGCGACGCGCGTGCTCTGTATACGTATCTGGTTGGGCGCGTGAGCAGCATTGCCCGCTCGGCTTCGTTGGATGGCTCGACGCAGAAATATATCCAGGACGCCTTCCGAGAATACAACCACCAGAACGAGTTCGCTTTCTATGCTCAGGATTCGTGGAAAATCCGTCCAAACCTGACTTTGAACTATGGACTGCGGTGGGAACTCGAACCTTCCGCCATAAACGATAACAACGCCTACACCCGCAACACGTTCGCCGGAATTTACGGCGTCTCTGGGGTAGGAAATCTGTTTAGCCCGGGCACCTTCACGGGCAGCCCTACTTCGTATCGACTGCTGACGCCGGGCGAAAAGGGATTTGAAACGCGAAAGCATGATTTCGCGCCGTCGTTTGGCTTTGCCTACACGCCTAATTTCAAGTCAGGATTCATGAAGACTCTGGTTGGAGACAACGGCCAAACCGTTCTTCGCGGCGGGTACTCAATCGCGTTCACCCGCGAAGGCTTCAGTGCTTACACTTCCATGTTTGGCTCGAATGAAGGCGGGACGGTGACGTTGAGCGTTAGCCCATCTCTGACGCCGACAATCTTTCCAAATGGCGGCGTGTTCTACAATCAGGGTCTGGGTCAGACGTGCTTTACGCCGGCGACCTGTACGACTGGTTTCCCGGCGCTCACACCGCCCGCAGACACGAGCAAATATCCGTTCACTCCGGGCGCGTTGAGTGGTGGTTCATTCAACGATTTCGATCTGCATCTCAAGGCCGGCTACACACAGTCATTCAGTTTCGGAATCCAGCGCTCGCTCGGCAAAGATACGGTCGTCGAAGCTCGCTGGGTCCGCACTCGCGGCACGCACTTGTGGCGTCAAATGGAGCTTAACGAGGTAAACATCTTTGAGAATGGATTCCTCAATCAATTCAAAACGGCGCTCGCTGCGCTGAAAGCCAGCCCAGGCGGTAATAGCAACTATGGCCCCGGCTTTATTGCCACGGCTATTGGATCGCAGACCGACGCCCTCACGATTCAGCGATTACTGCAGGGACAGGCTGGTGCCATTGCTAACAGCATCGCCTTTACCTCTTCGCGCATGAATAATTTGATCAATGCCGGGCTGGTTCCTTTCACGACTCTACCGTCCGGGGCGCAGGTGGGAAGCTGCGATCCGACGCGACCTGCGGCGAGCCAAAACTGCAAGGTCTCGAACTACTTTGTGGTAAATCCGCAAACGACAGCCGGAACGTTCTTGATGACTCAGGGTACCGACACCAACTTCAATGCTCTGCAAATTGAAGTGCGTCGTCGCCTCTCAGCCGGATTGCTGGTGCAAGGCAGCTATCAGTTCGGCAAGGCCTTGTCGAATGCGTTCGTCTCGTCGTCGTCGGTGTTTTCACAGCCGCGCACGCTAAGGAATCCCGGCTTAGATCGTAACTACTCGCCCTGGGATATCCGGCACTCGTTCAAGCTGGATTACATTTACGAGTTACCATTCGGTCATGGAAAGACGTGGCTGAACAGCAGCAACGGCTTGGTTAACCGAGTGGTCGGCAATTGGCAGATTGGAGGCGTAACTCGCATCCAATCCGGTCCGGCCACTCTACTGACCAGCGGTGGGCGCGCCACCGTTAACCAGAACGATGCCGGGTTGTTTTTGCACAACCTAACGAAAAAACAACTTCAGAGTTTGGTCCAGATTCGAAAGAGCCCGAGCGGCGTGGTTTACTGGCTGCCTCAGTCACTGATCGACAACACCATTTCCGCTTTCACCAACCTGAACGGAATTGCTAACGATCCTTCCGCGCCGTACATCGGCCCGCCGAATATCGCGGGTGTCCTGGGTGAACGGATCGTCCTGTTCGGACCACCGACCGCTAGATTCGACTTCAACATCATGAAGCGAATCCCGATTAGTGAGCGGTTCAACCTGGAAGGGCGCGTTAGCTTCTTGAACGCCTTCAACCGCGCGAACTTCTACATTGGCGATGCCGATTCCACGATTCGCAGCGCCAGCGCTGCTTCAACCAGCTTTGGTCAGACCCGTTCAGCTTACCGCGACATCACCGTGTCCGGTACGAACGATCCGGGCGGCCGCCTGATTGAATGGCAAATCCGGCTGAACTTCTAATCCGAAGTTAAGTCCATAAACAAAAGCGGGGAACTCAACATCGAGTTCCCCGCTTTCTTGTTTTTCGTGGTCGGACGTTTAGGATCCTACGTACTTTTCAGAGCGGCTTTCATTTTCCCAATCGCTTCCCTGACCTGTGCAGCGTTCGGAGCATTCGGCACGTCCTTCAGATATCGTTCGAATGCCTGAATCGCCAATTCATATTTTCCTTGCGAGTGGTATGTCTCGCCGAGCAGGAACTGCGCCGCACCCGCGGAAGCTCCGCCGAGTTCATAAGCCTTCAGCAACGCGCGCTCTGCTTCGGCCAGACGCTTTAGCTGAAATAGCGCGCCGCCCAATTGCACATGCGCCATTGTCATGTTCGGTTGGAGCTTGATGGCTTCTTCAAATTGCGGAACCGCGTCAGCAAAGCGGTTCTGCTTGTTGAAAACGGCGCCCAGCCGAAAATATGCCTGGGCGCGAATCGACTCAGCTACGTTCGTGTCTTCGCAAACCGCGCCGATTATTTTCTCCGCGTCGGAATAGTGGCCGGTCTCAGTAAGCGCTTCCGCGTACGGCAAGCGTGCTATTGGCAGAGCGCTCTCCTTGTAAAGACGGCCGAGGACTTCCGCAGCTTCCCCGTACTTACCCATTCGGTTGAGCGTGATTCCCAGATTCAAACGCGGATAGACAAAACTCTCATTGATTTTGATCGCTTGTCGAAAAGTCGTCGCGGCGTCATTCAGCCGGCCATTCTGCAAATAGATAACGCCGAGATCGTTGAGCGCGCGCACGTACTTCGGATAATTGCTGACCGCCTGTTTTAGATAATCGATTGCGGTTTGCGTTTCTTTTCGGCTCAATGCGTCCATCGCCTTTTGATAACTGTCCAGCGCTTCTCTCGGAACATTAACGTCAATCACATTCAAGACCGCCGGCGAGACCTTTTTGGCGCCTTCAATCGGGTTCAAGAAGACTGGTACATAAGTGACGACGTTGCGGAACGTTCGGAAGGTTACCGTCGTTGAGGCGAAGCTTCGGCCATCGCCCTGCACCCGCACGACGAAATCCGCGTCACGAACGAGATCGCCCGTGATCAAGAATTTACCCTTGGTGTCCGTGAAGACTGTCTCGATGCGGCCGTCATCGCGGGACAACTCAATTCGAATCGAACGATCGGGTAAACTACCGCCGGGCATAAAAATCTGAATTGAAGAAGGCGCCCCCGCCTGCGCCGCAGCCACGGTCGCGGCTATTAGCACGATAAATTGGCCAATCGCGTAGCGAATCGTAGTCTTGCCGCTCATATACAATGTGTAAGGAGTTAGCGCCGAGAGGTTAGCACTCCAGAGACTTCCGCACAATGGTCAAAAAAACCTTGACGCGGAGAATCTTGGCGCTATACTGCCCCCGAAAAATCTTATCGAACTGGGCAGTTCGTCTCGAGATTTTTCAAACGGGTTTCTCGCCGATAGCAATTTCAAAAAGTGACTTTTCCGATTCGTTCTTGGCCGAGTCGTTTTCCATCAACTACCACGGTTGATGTCAAGGAGAAAATATGCGCAACCTAATCAGTCTCGCCTGCACTTTGTTTGTCGTAATAATCGTTAGCGCCACTATTGCGACAGCGCAAACTGGAACATCAAACATCACCGGCAGTGTAACCGACAGCTCAGGAGCGGTGGTGCCTGGTGCCTCTGTAACAGCGATGAACGAAGCCACGGGTGTTAAGAGCACCCAAACGACAACCGATTCGGGCGTCTATGCGTTTTCGTCGCTGCCTGTCGGCAACTACACCATCACGGTGGAGAAGCAGGGTTTTAAGACTCTGCAGAAGACCAAGAATGCTCTGGAGGTCGGAACACCGCTGGTCGTTGATGCCGTCCTGGAAGTTGGTTCTGTGTCAGAAACGGTGACCGTGACCGGCGGCGCGGAACAGTTGAATACGGCGAACGCGACTATCGGAAATGTGGTCGAGCAGAAAGCGATCGAGGCGTTGCCGCTCAACGGGCGCAATCCGCTCACGCTGCTTCTGCTTGAACCTGGCGTGGTGCAGCGATCTTCCGGCGCCGCCGGCTCGGGTGTGCACGTGAACGGCTCGCGTGACCGGGCCTTCAATGTAACCATCGACGGCATCGAGGCGAACGAGTCATCAGTGCCCAACCCGGTCAGTAACCTTTATCGCATTGATCCAGACAGTGTTCAGGAATTCAAAGTCACCACTAATAACGCCACCGCCGAGGAAGGTCGCAATAGTGGTGCATCCATTTCGATCGCCACCCGCAGTGGCACCAGTGAATTCCACGGCACCGGATTTATTTTCTTCCGCAACGAGGCGCTTAATTCGAATGAATTTTTTGCCAATGCGCAGAAAACACCCAAGCCCCTGATCAGAATGGATCAGTACGGATTTGAAATGGGTGGGCCAATCAAGCGGAACAAAACATTCTTTTTTGGCAGCTACCAGTACAGCCGCATCGATTTTACCCAACCTATTGATCAGACATTCGGGATACCGCTGACGTACACGGCTTTAGCCCGGACTGGTATATTTCGTTACTTCGTTCCCGACTCGACCAACCCGCTGGTGATCGGAGGTCAGACAATCTCGCGAAACAGCCCACTGCTCGTGGATGGCTCCGGCAATTTGGTTGCCGGCATCGGGCCATGTGCGACGCCTACATCGGTGCGCTGCATTCGCACTTACGACATTCGTTCCGCGGCCAATAATCCGAATAATATCGCCAACAGAACTCTCGACACGGTTATCGGCGCGATCGTCGGCACGACGCCTGTGCCGAACAATTTTACGAATGGCGACGGATTAAACTTCGGCTCGTTTCTGTGGAATCCGCCCACCGCAGTCAGAGGTCCGAATTATCGCGCGCGCATAGATCATAATTTCAATTCAAACAACAGCATGTTCGTGCGCTACCTCTTTGCTGACTACAACACTTTGAAAGGCGATCCGTTGAACGGCAGACCCCAGGTGTTTCCCGGAGGCCCCGCGTTTGGCGAGGTGTTCCGTCGCACATCCAACGTGGCAATCAGTTATCGTCGCGTGATTTCATCTCGCGTGGTCAACGAATTCACCACAGGCTATGCGCGCTTTGGGTTCTTGTTTACGCAAGGTGAAGCAAATCCGGCATGGCCGGACGTGCCTCCTTTTTCTTTAAGTACAATCACGACGCCGTACCTGAACACCCCGCGCACGGCTCGATGGGTGACCACACCACAGTTGCTGGACAACCTAAGCATAGTTCATGGCGCGCATGTCTTCCGCACCGGCCTGAACTTCCGATTTTACCGCCACGTCGATCAGCGCGGCCAACCTGGCGGCATTAACGTTACGCCGTCGGTTACGTTCTCGCAGGCCAATCGCGATCCGTTCACCACTGCTGGAGGCGGATTTGCGGCCGCGGGAGGCATCAACACCTCCGATGACCTGGTAAATCTCGGCAATCTCATCAACAACTTATACGGACTGCCGGCGAGGTTCAGTCAGACTTTCATCTCTGACCTCAGAAGCGACGTATTCTTGCCGTTCAAGACCGGCGACAAAATCACCCTGTACGCTGAAAAGCATAATCTCGACCAATACAATTTTTATTTCCAGGATGAATGGAAGGCCCGGCCTAACTTGACCTTAAACTACGGCGCGCGCTGGGAGTTTAATCCTCCGGCGAACACCTCTCCGAACACAAATGTTTTTGTGGCGAGTACGCCGATTGCGGGCACTCCCCTGCCGGCGACCCCCGTGGTCAACACGCCGGGCGCCGTCACATTCGTTCCCGCCAAGCACTGGTATGAGGGAGATTTTAAGTGGGCCATTGGTCCGCGTTTCGGTCTGGCGTGGAGCCCGGATTTCAAATCGGGATTTTTAAATAAGCTGACCGGCGGCAGTAGCAAGAGCGTGATTCGGCTGGGTTATGGCATTGCGTTCGATACCATCTCTTCATTTCAAGTGACAGCCGCAGCCGGCCGTATCCCGGGGCTGGTCCAGTCATGTACAACTACATTTCCGTTTACGTCGATTACCACGGGCTGCGTGAATTCGCCGAGCATTACGAGTACGGTTTCCGGCGGATTTCCGCAGCAGTTAGCTGCTCCGACCGTAAAGCCATCCACGTTTTTCACGCCGCCGCAGCAGTTGCGCAGCAATGCGCCAGGCAACATCACCGCATTTGCGCCAAAGATGCAACTGCCGACCGTTCACCAATGGAACTTCAGCATTCAAAGAGAGTTGCCCTGGGGTTTAGTAATGGAGGCAGGCTACATTGGCCGGCGCGGCGAACATTTGTTCATGGCATATGACATCAACCAGGTGAACGTGGATCCGCTGGTGCCGTCATTCCTCATCATGCAGCAGAACCGGGCCAAAGGTTGCACCGCGGCTGGCACCGGTTGCCCGGCAGGGGTTACCGGAGTAACGCCGCCGCTACTGAGTACACTGCAGACCTCTGGAGGCCTAAGTTCCTCTGCGGCTACCACCTTTATCAATTCTTCAGCCACCGTCACCGACTTGAATCGCAATAGCGTCGGCAATTTCGCGGTACGAATCGAGAACACGACTTTGGGTCTAAAGTTGAGACCGAACCAGCAGTTCGCGGTTATCACCTATCTCGACAACAGCGGCGACTCGAATTATCACGCTGCTCAGTTCACGTTACGCCGAAGATTCACGAGTGGCCTCGGACTTAGCATGGCGTACACTTTTGGAAAATCGATCGACAATCAATCGGTAGATCCGGTGGGCGCGTCATCCGGCGGCGGGCTTTCAACTACCAACTCGCGCACGCCAAACGACATTCGGAACTTTCGCCTGGAACGTGCCCGCTCCGAATTCGACCGCACACATGTCTTGCAAGGCGCAACAGTGTGGGAGGTCCCATTGGGCAAGGGCAAGCGCTTCCTGGGCTCCTCGCACGGAGTGATTAATCAGATCATAGGTGGGTGGACGGTTAACAGCATCGTCACTGTGATGAGTGGTGAACCGTTCGCCGTACGCAGTGGCTCCTTTACTGCAAACGGAAGCCACGAATCACGTGCCGGCGTGCAACGGCCGGTCCAGGCACAACTTCAGTATCTTCCTGGCCAGACCTTCGCAGGTCCGGTGCTGTTTCAACCCGTGGAGATCAACCCGGTGACTGGCAATCCGTACACCTGCGGAACCAATCCGGCCGTGACTTTCTGCCTGCCGGTGCCGGGCACTAACGGAGCCGGAAGGAACATTTTCAGCTCTCCAAATTACTGGAATGTCGATCTTGGTTTCATCAAGGTGTTCCAGCTTACTGAGCGCTTCAAGTTGCAATTTCGAACGGAAATGTTCAATGCGTTCAATCACGCTAATTTCGACAACCCGCGTGATGCGTCGGTTGGTTCACCCAGCATCCGTTCAAGTTTGTTCGCTCAGGTGTGCTGTGCGGCCGTCTCGCCTCCTTCAACACAGACGGTGGTGCAGACTGGCGAATCGGCGCGCGTAATTCAGTTCGCGCTGAAACTTCAGTTCTAGCGCATCCTTCATTGGAGGTACAGCGAGGCACCGCACCGGTGTCTCGCTGTTTTAATTGAGCGAGGCATTTGAAAGGAAGTCAAAAATGCGCAAACCTGCGAAACGCAAACACTCAATCTCCCTCAGCATGATCTTTCTTCCCCTCGTCTTACTGGTCTTTGGTTCGATCAATGCATCGTCTTCCAATCTTGAGAAGATGAAGCCGGAAGAGCTCGTCGCAAAACATCTGGAGTCGATCGCTCCGGCCCAGGCGCTTGCAAAAATAAAGACCCGGATCATCGCCGGGACTTCTCAAGTCATCTTTCGCACCGACCCGGAAGGTCAAGCCTCCGGTCGCGCAGTATTGGCGTCGGAAGGAAGGAAGAATCTTCTGGGAATGAGCTTTCCGACTCCGGTTTATCCGCGCGAGCAACTCGTCTTCGACGGAGATAATTTTGTGGCCGCGTTTGTCACCCCGGGCGTGCGGTCGGTGCTGGGGAACTTCCTCATGACTAACCAGGCGATCTTCAAGCAGGGCCTGATGGGCGGAACGCTGTCTTCCGCCTGGCCATTGCTGAACGCGGCGTCGAAGGGTGCTCAACTTGAATACGCCGGCACCAGGAACGTCGACAACAAGGTCTTACATGTACTCAAGTACGTGCCACGCGGCGGCTCTGATGTGAAGATCACGCTGCTCTTCGATCAAGACAGTTTCCAACACGTGCGGACGGAGTATGAACGTGTGATTCCGGCCCAGATGGACACGCGCTCTTACACTAACGTGCAGACGCGCGAGAGCCGCTACAAAATGATCGAGGAGTTTTCGTCTTTCAAGAAGGAAGGCGAGTTAATGTTGCCCCACACTTATAAGATAAGGCTTGCGGTTGATACACAAGGTGGAACGTTTTTGGCTGATTGGACGATCAATCTTACCCAGTTCACTTTTAACGAAAAGATCGATCCTGCCGCATTTAACGCCAGCGCCAACTGATTCTCTCCGCTCTTACTTCCAACTGCAGGAATAAGTCACACCCTGTGATCTCGCGATCTCGGTAAAGCGGTCTTCGTAAGGCTTCGCGTATTCTTCGACCGTTCGCTTGATCTTATTGAACAAGCGGCAGTGAAAACCTTCTTTCGCGACGCGGTCGCGCAGGTACAGCATCGCGTTGGCCTCGCCCCAGTATTCGCGGTCTTCCCAAATTTGCACCGGATTGCCGCCCATCTGCTTCGCCAACTCGACCAGCCGTGGGTCGTCTACGTTGTGGCCGTTACTGAGAAAAATTTTGTTGTAAAGCGGGACCAGCTTGACCTGTAGCTTGTAAAGCGACTCAGGCGTCTCGGCAATTTTCATCACGTGACCAAACTCGTGCGCAATCTTCGTTGCGGCCAGGACATTTCGACTCAACAACTGGTTTGCTTCGTACGTTTCAAGCGAGTTCATCACCGGATAATAGATCTTGCTCGGGTAACCTTCATCGATGCGCGCACCCAGAACGATCGTCGCCTCGACCAGCTCGCCGTTTTCATTCCACTTGTACTGTCCGGTTCCGGCGCCGTTTTTATTCCCGTCCGCCACCGTGATCGTCAGCAGCAGATGAGGGTGCCGGTTGTAAAGTTCCCATTGCGCGCGCCCGATATCAGCCGACAGAAACTCGTTCTTCCAATCTTCGTACCGTTTCTTGTAACGGACGTCGACCACTTCGCGCAGCCCGCTTGTCGTAGGTTTAGCATGATCCGCGGAACCAGCGGTCATCACTGCGGCCGGACCAGAAGCGCGGCTGGTTTTAAGGAACCCAGCGGCGACACAAACGATTAAGGAAATGAAAAGCAGGAGAAGGGTTTGTCGAGCAACCACAGGCACATCCTCCGTTCGGGAAAAGTTCAGACCCTTCTAAGCTATCTGAAGCAACAAGTCAATTAGTATTTTGGTCGCGTTAGTTTCACGAAATGTCGCGAACAGCCGGAATTCAGACGAGGTAGCTTCTGGCCGTGAACAGATTGAGGTGCTAATCGTACAGGAGCGCCCTGGCTCGTGCGCTGCGGAACTGCTCCAATCCCGCGGCCCACGAACGGACGATTGAGTCCGGTGTCTCGCCTCGGTTCAATCTCTCGAACGAGTCGCGATTCGCCAACAGCCTTATGAAGCCGTCCGCTTTCCACTCGGAAGGATGCAACTGACGCAACGCGGCCGCCAGTTCGATACCCAGCGCGACCGACTGAAGCCGCGCACGATCGGTAACAATGATATTCACGCCGCCGCACTCCTGGTCCTTGAAAACGGAAGCTTTCGGCGTAAAGCGAACGGGAACGAAGCGGACGCCTGGAATTTGGCGCGAGTTCAGATAGCTCGCGAGCTTCTGGCCATCCAGCCACGGCGCTCCGATAATTTCAAACGGAGTGTCCGTCCCGCGTCCCACCGAAATATTAGTCGGCTCCAGCAGGCAAACGCCGGGATAGAGCGTAGCCTCGGTCAAGCTCCGCATATTCGGCGATGGATTGACCCACGTGAGATTCGTCGCGTCAAACCACATGGCGCGTCGCCAATTTTGCATCTTCACCACGCGCACGTCGGCGCCAATCTTTCGCTCTTCACTGTAAAGTAGCGCGAGCTCGCCGACCGTCATGCCATGACGGACAGGAATTGTGTGATAGGCCGTGAACGAGAGCTTGTCACTATCCGCTAAAGGTCCTTCGACGTCCACGCCGTTAATCGGATTCGGGCGATCGAGAATAAACAGCGGCAACTTTGCCTTCGCGGCTTCCTCCAGCAGGTAGCCGAGCGTCGAGATGTACGTGTAAAACCGCGCGCCGACATCTTGAATGTCATAAACAAGCGCATCGAGATCCTTCAACTGCTCGGCCTTCGGCCGTCGCGATTCACCGTACAGCGAATAAATCGGTAACCCGGTTTGTTCATCTTTCGTGTCCGAAACTTTTTCGTCAGCGACGCCGCGAATGCCGTGCTCCGGCGAGAACAACGCCGTCAGTTTCACCCCGGGCGCTTTGAAAAGGACGTCAATCGTCGAGCGACCAGCGCGATCGCGACCGGTTTGATTTGTGACCAGGCCAACCCGCATCCCTGTGAGCTGTTTGAATCCGTCGCGCTCCAACACATCGATACCGGTAAGGATTTGAGCATCCGGAACATTCGCGATTAGCGTCGCGGTTCGGCTTGTGTTCAGGCGCGCGAGGCTGGCCAACAATTCGGCGGCGGCGGCAGACGATTCCGCGCGCGCTTTCGCGACCGTGGTGTCGGTAATCGCGCCGGCAACGATCGATGCGACACGCCCGCGTAACGACGCGACATCGCCTTTGCCGTCAGGATGAACGCGGTTGCTTAGGAAAACTACGAAGGTCTCGCTTGCCGGATCGATCCACAAAGACGTGCCGGTAAATCCCGTGTGACCGAACGAGCCGAGCGGAAACAGATCTCCCTTGTTTGCCGAAAACGAGCTGGCGATGTCCCAACCCAAACCGCGCGCCGCTCCAGTTTCGCTAACCGCGCGAGGCTGCGTCATCATTGCCACCGCCAATGAGCTGAGAATCTTGGCACCCCGATAACTGCCGCCACTGAGAATCATCTGACAGTAAGTCGCCAGGTCGTCCGCCGTCGAAAACAAACCTGCGTGACCGGCGACTCCGCCCATGCGAAACGATGTCGGATCGTGGACCTGACCACGCAGCCATTGTTCGCCTTCAACGCCGGCGTCCGCACTGCTATCGCCCAGGTAATTCATTTGGCCGCGGCGCTTTTCGGTTGGTGCGATCCGAGATCTCAAATTAGCCGCGGGCTTAAAACCTGTATCGCGCATGCCAAGCGGAAGAAAGATATTTCGGCTCACAAACTCATCGAGCGTCATGCCGCTCACCCGATGTACCACCTCGCCGAGGGCGATGTAATTTATGTCGCTGTAAACGAAGCGCACACCCGGCGGATTTCGCAGCGGCTCGCGATAGAGACGTTTCATCGCCTCGTCATAACCGTTCCAACGCTCGCGCAAATCAAAGTCCGGCGCGAACCCCGAAACGTGCGTCAGCAATTGCTCAATTGTGATCGAATCGCGGCCGCCGCTCTTCATCTCTGGAATGAATTTGACGGCGGGGTCGCTCAATCGCACTTCACCGCGCTCGATCAAGATCATGATGCTCGTCGCGGTGGCGACGATTTTGGTCAGACTTGCGAGATCGAAAATCGTATCCGTTGTCATCGTCTCGCGCTGCGGCTCGACCGCGCGCGCGCCGTAAGCTTTGCGCCAGACAATTCGTCCATGATGGCCGACCAACACGACGGCGCCCGGCAGTTCTTTGTTCTTAATTGATTCGGCGATGACTGCGTCCATGCGGGAGAGACGCTCGATAGAGATGCCCGCATCTCGATGTGGTGGGGCGGGAAGTTGCGCAGCGATCGGCCGCGCCAGCAGAAACGCAAGCGCAAGGATAACTTTCGGGTGTTTGGCGATCATTCTTGAGATTGAGTAGCGGCAGCTTTCAACTGAATTCCGGCGCCGAGAGGATACAAACCCGGAAGCGAGATAGGCAAACGGCCCGTGATGTCGATCCGACCCAGAAGCGCGTCAGCAGCCGCTTTTTGCAGACTCGGCATGTCACCGTATGCGACGACGTAGGTTTGCAATTTCGGAAAGCTCATGAGCAGGTAGGGATTGCCAAAGCTAATGCCGATCACGGGCTTCTTTCTATCCATCAAAGCGTTCACAGCCTTCGCGCCCGGATTAGGTAAACCGACGCTCCCCGCTTGCCCACTGCGCACGCGGCCGTACATGGAAACGATAACGACGTCGACCTTGTCGGCGGCCTCGAGCGCCTTCAGAACTTCAGCTTCTGAGGACCGCTCATCGAGGACGACGGTCTCCATCTTGATACCCGCGCGCGACATAGCGGCGACGAACGGCTGCGCGATAAATAACCGATCGTCGCCATTCGTGATCGCGAGATTGAATACTTTTGTCGTGGACGAGAAGTTGAGTGGCAGCAGGTTGTCATCGTTGCGGACGAGCGTGACTGCACGTGTCGCAATCTCATCCGCCAAAGCCGTCGCTTCTCTTCCGGCAACCGTTGTGTCAATTTGATCGACTGCAGTAATCCGCTCCTTCGCCAGCCCCAGATCGTATTTGGCGGCGAGTATCTTCCGCGCGGATTGCTCGATGCGCTGCTCGGTTAATCTGCCGCTCTTCACTGCTGCGAGTACACCGCGAAATGACGCGTCGGGATCGGCCGGTTTCAGAAGTTGATCTGCTCCGGCTTCCAGCGCGCGCACCGACGCCTCCTCTTGCGTAAAGTAGAGCGTGAGACCGCTCATGCTCATGGCGTCAGTAACAATTAGCCCATCGAATTTCAAATCGTTGCGCAGGATG
>DASYTZ010000146.1:0-3184 GCA_036001745.1 Pyrinomonadaceae bacterium | reverse complement strand
CGTAAGCCGCGTATGCCTGTCCGCGCGCCAGACGCGTCGGGCCCTGCGCCATCGCCGGGCAAGACGAATCAAAACCTGCCAGCGGAAGCACATCCAACTCGCCGAGCAAGTAGGTCACAGGCCGCGCCGCCAACTGCTTCTTCAATTGATCGTCAGGAATGCTTGCGGTGTAACCAGTGCGTGTCTTCAAACCATAAGGCCAGTTGTCGTAGGTCGTGCAGTTCCGTCCGTCCCCGAACGGTCGCAGCTCGTTATTAGTTCCCGACGGCCGCTCGGGATCGAGATACGAATAGCTCGACGGGTTTGAAACCACATATGAAATCGCGACGCCGATCGTTTCGTGAAGCTTGTTAGCCATCTCGTAGCGCGTTGCGAATTGTCCGCCGGCAGAATGACCTGAGATCACGATCGCTTTGAGATTCGGAAAATTATTCTTGTTCGCTAACTCGCGCACAATCTCGTCCATGAAATCATAAGAAGTCAGCTTCGCATTGTTCGTCGCCGTCCCGCCGGACCGCCAACTATCCCCACCGCACGGCCAGTTGACTTCATTCGCCCCCAGCGTGTCGCGGCATCCGGCGCCATTGTTCGACGCGAAACGAGGTGCGATCACAATCGTGTCATTAAACGCGTTTGCCAGGAATGTGGCGGCCAGGCTGGTGCGAAAGTAATTGTCGGCATCGCGGCCCTGCCCGTGCACTACAATCAGCGCGCGAAGGATTTGATCGTTCTTTTTATCGAGCGGATAAGTGCTGTAAACCAACGAGCGCGATTCGCCGCCGAGACTTACCCAGCGCGTGCAGTCGGCTGTTGCTTTGGTGCAGGGTTCAGCGGCGTAAGCAGGGATACAAACTAACAGTAGCGTCAGCAGAAGAAGTGTGCGCATAGTGCGCGGAGGATATAACTGCTACGCGCCTGCTGGCAAGATGACATTTAGATCGTATCGTCGCGCGTCTTTGATTGCTCTTCCAGTTCGTATCGATCGCGGTCGCGTCGCTCGATCTTGTTCAGGAAATCAAGCTCTTCGTTATCTTCGAAACTGACGCCAATGGCCTTCGCATTTTCTTCCACCATTGATTGATCGGGAGTGGGACTGTCGCCCGCGAAAGTCTCTGATCCGCTCTCGTTCACATCTTCCCAGGCCGCATCCAAATCGCCGCCGGCGTCGGATGGTGAGGCCGCGGTGTTATTGTGCAGACGTTGAGCCAACAAGTCAGGATCCTTCGGCGCGTGCGAAATTTCTTCTTCCATGAACTCTTCAATTTCAGGATCGGGTACGAATTCCGGATCGTTGCTCAGATAGTTAAATGATTCCGGTGCTTTCTTCGGCATATATCAACCTCCTCGACAGTTCGCCCGATGTGCAGCACACATTCTAGTCTGGCGACGAATTCCTGCGTGTAACGTTAACGGGACTATAACAAATCAACTATCACAGCAGCAACGACGATGATCGACTGTGACTGTAATCACATTTTCGTCACGGACGTTGAAGTGGCACGGGTGTCCCGCCCGTGAAATCACGCGCAAGATGCGCGTGCCACTCGCTTGACGATCGAGTGAGCCAAACCTAAACTGAAACTTGAAACTGACATTAAGTCCTACTTCGGTCGCGTGGCATCGCCTGATGTTCTTGCGCGATCCTTCGAATAACTATGCCGCATAACCTATTCAACACACTTCAATCGTTCACTCCAAGCGCCGGAAAAACCAGCCAGTTTTATTCATTGCCTCAGCTTGAAAAAGAAGGCGTCGCGCCGGTTTCAAAGCTGCCGGTGAGCATTCGCATCGTGCTGGAATCCGTGCTGCGAAACTTTGACGGCACAAAGATCACGGAAGACGACGTGCGCGCGATCGCCAACTGGAAACCCAAGGCGGAGCGCACCGAAGAAGTCCCGTTTGTTGTTGCACGCGTTCTGTTGCAAGACTTCACGGGCGTGCCTTTGCTCGTCGATCTCGCCGCCATGCGATCGGCGGTTGTTCGTCTAAATAAGAATCCCGGCGTGATCGAACCTCTGGTTCCGGTCGATCTCGTGATCGATCATTCTGTGCAAGTTGACTTTTCGAGCAGCAGCGACGCGTTTCGCAAAAATATGGAGATGGAGTTCAAGCGGAACAACTCGCGTTACCAATTTTTGAAGTGGGGCATGCAGGCATTTGACGGCTTTCGTGTGATTCCGCCGGGCATCGGTATTTGTCATCAGGTGAATCTCGAATATCTCGCCAAGTGCGTTTGGGAGAAATACGGTCTTTATTATCCCGATAGTTTGGTCGGCACTGATTCGCACACGACGATGGTGAACGGCTTGAGCGTGGTCGGCTGGGGCGTTGGCGGAATCGAAGCCGAAGCGGCGATGCTGGGCCAGCCCGTTTATTTCCTGACGCCGGACGTGGTCGGCGTTCACATGAGCGGCCAATTACGCGAAGGAGTGACGGCAACTGATCTCGTGCTCGCCGTCACTGAGATGCTGCGCAAAGCGAAAGTCGTCGGCAAGTTCGTCGAGTTCCACGGTGAAGGCGCGGCGTCGCTTTCCGTGGTCGATCGCGCAACGATTGCGAACATGTCGCCCGAGTACGGCGCGACGATGGGTTATTTTCCGACCGACGAAAAAACCTGCGAGTACTTGAAAGCGACGGGTCGGGACGAGAAAGCGGTCGAGGCGGTGCGCAATTATTTCAAAGCCCAGGGCATCTTTGGCATGCCGCGCAAAGGCGAAATTGAATACAGCACTCTACTCGAACTTGATCTCGACACAATCGTGCCGAGCGTCGCCGGTCCTAAACGGCCTCAGGATCGCATTCCCTTGCCACAGTTGAAGAACACTTTTGTAAGCCTGCTTCAGCAAGACGCGAAGACTGGCGGTTATGGCAAGTCGAGCGAGGAGATTGCTGTGCGCTATGCCGCGGACATCGGCGCAAAGGAACACGCGCTCGCGGTAGTTGTCGGCGGTGGCCAACAGCATTCCGCTTCGGCTCCAGCTCCGAGCGGTAACGACGTTACGCCGCGCGAGACGAGCGTCTGGACGGAAACTGAGATGATGAACAACCGGCCCACTCCGGATCGTGTGGTTGAAATGATGCCGGAAGAATTTCCCAAGGCCCACGTCGACCTCGGTCACGGTGATGTCTTGATCGCGGCGATCACTTCGTGCACGAACACTTCGAATCCAAGCGTGATGCTGGG
>DASYTZ010000145.1:0-3931 GCA_036001745.1 Pyrinomonadaceae bacterium | reverse complement strand
AGTCCGTTCAACCGCGCAGCCGCGCCGATGCGGACGATCCAGAGCGAACGAAAATCTCGTTTCTTTAACTTGCGACCGGTGTAAGCAAAGTTCAATCCTCGCTCCACGGATTCTTTAGCCGATCGATAAAGCTTAGACTTTGTGCCGCGATATCCCTTGGCAAGGGTTAAAATTTTCTTGCGCCGTTCGAGGCGCTTATTTCCACGTTTTGCTCTTGGCATGATTCCTCCTAAATAAATCCATCTTTGGTCTTTGGCTTTCGGCCTTTGACAAAGGTCTAAGACCCAAGACCAAAGGCCTAATCCCTGCCGTATGGCAGCATTCGCTCGACGCGTTTCTGATCGCCATCTGCGACAATCGCGTCTATATCCAACAGCCGCTTACGCTTGTTCGTTTTCTTCGTCAAAATGTGACGCGCGTGCGAATGACCGCGTTTGATTTTGCCGGTCGCGGTGATGCGAAATCGCTTGGCCGCGCCCTTGTGTGTTTTTAGTTTTGGCATAACTCCCTCGTAAATCGTTAATCGTAAATAGAATTCGAATCCTACTGGCCCGGCGAACTCTGGCTGTTGCTCCCGGCGGGTTGTTGGCTGCCTCCTGCCTCCTGCCGTCTGCCGTCAGGCGTCTGCTTACTGCCTTCTGCTTTCTTATGTCGCTTCGGCGCAAAGATGGTGAACATCTGATTGCCTTCCATCCTTGGCCGCATTTCGACATCGCCAATGTCCGACAAGTCTTTTTCGAGCTGCTCGAGAATGCGCGCGCCCAATTCCCGGTGCGTCATCTCGCGTCCGCGAAACCAGATAGTCGCCTTCACTTTGTCGCCCTCCGTCAGCCACTCGCGCGCGTGCTTCATGCGATAGCTATAATCATGAACGTCAGTGCCGGGGCGAAACTTAACTTCCTTGACGGTGATGACGACCTGTTTTTTCTTCGCTTCGTTTGCCTTCTTCTTCTGCTCGTATTGAAATTTGCCGAAGTCGATGATTTTGCAAACAGGTGGATCGGCGTTTGGCGCTACTTCAACCAAATCCATGCCGCGACTGCGCGCCTCACGAATCGCATCGCGCGTGTCCATCACGCCGAACTGCTCCCCGTCGTCACCAATGACGCGCACCTGCGGCACGCGAATCCGTTCGTTAATCCGAGTTACCGGCCCACGGCGGAAGTCAGGGCGTCCGCGGCCTCGAAAACCTGTAGCTATGTGTGCACCTCCTGGGTAAAGGGTTTCAAGTTCCAAGTTTCAAGTTCCAAGTCGGCGCATCGCAAACCTTGGAACTTGGAACCTGGAACTTGAGACTATTCATTCGTTAGCGCTCGCGACTTAACGAGTCGCGTCGCCATCTCTTTGAAGTCATCCAGCGACATCGCACCGATGTCACCTTTGGTTCGCTCGCGCACGGCGACCTTGCCATCCTCCAGCTCACGGTCGCCGAGCACCAGCATGAACGGAACTTTCTGCAACTGCGCGTCGCGAATCTTCGCGCCAATCTTATCGCTGCGCACGTTTACTTCCACGCGCAAACCGGCGCCGCGCAATTCCTGCGCGACCTTCGCCGCATATTCATTGATCCGGTCGGTTATCGGCAGCACAGCAACTTGCACCGGCGCCAGCCACATCGGAAACGCACCGGCGTAATGCTCGATCAGCACGCCGAAGAAACGCTCAATCGATCCGAACAGCGCGCGATGGACCATCACGGGGCGATGCGGTTTGTTATCCTCGCCGATGTATTCCAATTGGAATCGCTCCGGCAAGTTGAAATCCCACTGCACGGTGCCGAGTTGCCATAGTCGCCCGATTGCATCTTCAACTTTGAAGTCGATCTTCGGCCCGTAGAACGCGGCTTCACCTTCGATTCGCTCGTAGGGAATTCCGCGAGCGTCCAGGCCTGCCGCCAGCATGTTCTCGGCGTTTTCCCACTGCTCGTCTGAACCGAGGAAGAGCTTATTCTCGCCGCTTCCCTTCACCGAAAGTTCGTACTTGATCTTGTCAAAGCCAAAGGTCTTCAAGACCTGATAAGCGAAATCAACGCAATCATCGATCTCGCGCGGAATCTGCTCAGGCGTGCAGAACAGATGGGCGTCGTCTACCGTGAATCCGCGTACACGCATCAATCCATGCAGCGTGCCCGACAATTCGGCGCGATAGACCGTGCCCATCTCGCCATAGCGTTGCGGCAAGTCGCGATAAGACCGCTGCTGCGATTTGTAGATGCCGATATGCATCGGACAATTCATCGGCTTCAGTCGAAACTCAGTCTCTTCCAGCTTGGTTGGCGCAAACATCGAATCGCCGTAGTTTTGTTCGTGCCCGCTTACCTGCCAAAGCTCGCGCTTCGCGATGTGCGGCGTGTAAACAATGCTGTAATTCCGCCGCACGAGTTCCTCACGCAGGTAATCTTCCATTTGCTGGCGGATGATGCCGCCCTTCGGGTGCCACAGAACCAGACCCTGCCCATAGTCTTCCTGAATCGAAAACAGATCGAGTTCGCGCCCGAGCCGCCGATGATCGCGCTTCTCTGCTTCTTCGCGCTGCTTGAGCCACGCTTCTAATTCTTCCTGCGTGAAGTACGCCGTGCCGTAGATCCGTTGCATCTGTGGACGCTCGGCGTCGCCTTTCCAGTACGCGCCGGCGAGCGACAGAAGCTTGAAAGCTTTCAAGCGATTCGTGTTCGGCACATGTGGCCCGAGACAAAAGTCGATGAACGGCGAACCATCTATGTAGTAGACGCTGACAGTCTCACCCGCCTTCTCATCGATCAATTCGCACTTCAAAGGCTCGTCGCGTTCCCGGAAAATGCGGAGCGCTTCGGCCTTGGGAATTTCATCGCGGCGATAGGGCATGTTGCGCTTCGCAATGTCGCGCATTTTCTTTTCGATGATTGGCAGGTCGGCTTCCGTCAAAGCCCGCGGAGCAATCACGTCATAGAAGAATCCGTAACGCGGATCCTCCAGTAGTGCCGGCCCGATTCCCAATTTCGTTCCCGGAAACAGATCGAGAACCGCCGCCGCCAACAAGTGGGCTGTCGAATGGCGCAACACATCGAGCCCTGCGAGCGTCTCTGGCAGAACCGGCTCAATCTTCACCGCATCACCATTCGCCTGCGAATCGATCGTATAAGCGAGATCCACTTCCTGGCCATTGACACGCGCTGCGAGAGCTTGCTTCGCCAGATCGCGGTCGAGCTTCTTCAAAGCTTCGGCGACCGTAACTGGCGCAGGCATCTGGGCTGCGGGGCCATTGTTAATTTGGACGTTAATCTGGCTCATTGATTCGTAAGTCGTGAATCGTAAATAGTAAATAGAGACCCGCAATGGCGGTCGCGCTGCGAGGCGCAGCCAAAGACTTGGCTCCGGCGCTGCCTATTTACGATTGACCATTTACGATTTACTGCTCTTAGTGATCGGATTCGATAGGAGCGCCTTCGTCGCACGCCCGCCGGGCGCGCAATCAAAATGTGAACCGTGTTTTGGTTCGACTTAGCACGAAGGTCTTCCGGAGCATCCTATCAAAAGTTCGAACCGGATAAGCCTTGACTCATCCGTCGTAATAATTACGAAGCTGGATAATAACAAAGCATTTTGCCGCCGCGCAAGGCGTATCAGAAGCCCGGCGTTAATTAGGCCAACTCGGGACAGTCGGGTTCCTGATGCTTTTCTTCTGCTGTTTTTGAGCTAGTATATCGACCCGCAGTCTCAGAACCTTGCTGAAGGAGTATCAGGAATGATTTGCCGCCGCTCGCTAAGTGTCGCCCTTCTCGTCGTTTTGATAACAGCCGGATTCCTCCTTCCGGCGTCGGCTCAAAAACGGTCTAGTGGCTCGCAAACGTCAACAGGTGACACCCCATCAAGCGAGATGCGCCCGATCATCGAATACTACGTGGTCGATCGGGGGAGCCTGCAGCGTTCGTATCCAGTTGTCGGTTCGCCTG
>DASYTZ010000144.1:0-4932 GCA_036001745.1 Pyrinomonadaceae bacterium | reverse complement strand
GAACGCGCGTCCCAGCAGTTGATGGCCAAAGCAAATTCCAAAGGTCGGCGTGCCCGATTGGACGACGCGTTTCACTTCTTCGACTTCCTTGTTCATCGATGCTGGATCGCCCGGGCCGTTCGAAAGAAACACGCCGTCAGGTTTCATCGCAAAGACATCGCCGGCCAGAGTTGATGCCGGCACGACCGTTACGCGACAGCCGGCTTGCGCCAACTCGCGCAACGAATTCATCTTCACGCCAAAGTCGAAACAGACGACGTGAAAGCGCTCGGTCCCTTGCGCAGGAATTTCGTAAGGCTTGTCGGTAGTCACGACGCTGGCGAGTTCGCGATTCTCCATCGACGGTGACCGGCGCGCTTTCTCGATGAGGCTTTCAGCATCGCTGTCAATGGTCGAGAGGCAGGCACGCATTGCGCCTTTGTCGCGAATGTGCCGCACGAGGGCGCGCGTGTCGATGTGTTCGATAGCGACAATGTTCCAGCGCTTGAGATATGCGTCGAGCGTACTTTCGGCCCGCCAGTTCGAGGCCACGCGCGCGGCTTCGCGCACCACGAATCCTTCGACCCAGGGCCGCGACGATTCTGAATCTTCCTGGTTGACGCCGTAGTTGCCAATCAGCGGGTAAGTCATGCAGACAATCTGGCCGGCGTAGGAAGGATCGGTGAGCACTTCCTGATATCCCGTCATCGAAGTGTTGAAGACCATCTCGCCGCAGGCCTCGCCTTCGGCCGCCCACGATCGTCCGCGCCAGACCCGGCCGTCTTCGAGTGCGAGAATTGCTGGTTTCATCGATTTAACCACAGAGGACACAGAGGAAATTCAATCAATACCCAACCGCATCCGCCAACGTGCGCGCTTCCGAGAGACTTTCGCTCATCGTCATGAAGAACCAATAGCCATTGTTCCACACGATCATGCCCTGGAGCTTGCGCCCGACCAGGCCCAGCGCTTCCAATCGCTTTCCATTCGAGGTCTGACTGCTCTTGATGATTACTGTCCTGGATTTAGGCGCACGAGCCTCACGTTCCAGGTCATCGATAAGCGTTGAGGCGGTCTGCTGACTTGAAAAGCTGTAAACCGACAGCAAAACAGTCTTCCCGGAATCAGATCGATATTCGCCCACACCCGCATCGTTGGACTGATCAAGCAACTGAACGCCAAAACCGCTGGCTGTCTTTCTCATCTCTTCTCTGGTTGTGTGTTTCACCAAAGTGAACGAGCCCAGCCGCTGCTTGATCAAATCAGCCGCGTACAGCATCGGCCGGGGCGTGGGCGACGGAGCTGGCGGGGGCGTGTTTTTGTTTCCGGTAAAGCTGCACAGCTTGCAGGCGAAGAACAGCAGACCGATTAGCGCGAGTGTGGAAATTGATTTCATCACCGAGATTGATTACGTGAATGACCTACTTTGGCGATTGATCGCCCTTGTTGTCTTCCATCCAGGCCGTCAGGCTCGTAAGTTCCCTGTCTTCCACTTTTCGACCGAGTTTCTTTTCCATCGAGCTTTTCATGGCCGGCTTGTGAAAGAACATGACCAGCGCGATGACCAAAAAGAAAAGAACAATCCAGAGAATCATACTGCTCTCCTGGGGTTTCTTTTGAAAACGTTGGAATCGCGGACGCAAGTCAGGGCGCTACTGCCTGCTGCCCAGAGCTTCCCGCTTCTTGCCTTTCAAAAACTGTTGGGCCTCGTGCAGCCAGCGTTTCTCAGCGCGATATTTGTAAGCCGGCGCAGTCTTGACGGCATCGATGCACGCCTGCATTGAACTTGCGGCTTCCTGGCTGTCGCCAAGTCCGGCATGCGCGCGGCCCATCAGATACAGTCCCTGCGGATCGTTCTCGCGCCGATCCAAAAACTTCTGCAAAGCGTCACGCGCGTCGGCGAACTGTCCGGCAGCAATGTAGGTTGCGCCAATCTCGCGCCAGATTTCGTTTTGCGCGTGATACTGATCGCGCTGCACCACCTGCTCAAAATGGCTAATGGCTTCCGTCAGACGATTTTGCGCGCGCGCGATGCGCCCGAGCTGATAATGAGCATCCACTTCGTCAGTGTCGATGTCGATCGCGCGTTGAAAACGTTCGCGCGCCTGATCGAGTTCGCCACGGTTCTGATGAATCAATCCGAGATGGTAATGTGCGGATGAATCGCGCGGGTTGATCGTGGCGGCTTCGAGATTCTGTTTGAAAGCCGCGCGCGCGCGTTGGGTGTTGACAATGCCGCTGAAGTACCCACGAAGCAGGAAGAACAGCAGCAGGAGAATGAATGGCGAGCCGATCACTCGGTGGAAGAGCAGCGTCCAAATGGGCGAGAGCGCCAGCGCCGCCGCGTAGGTCAACAACACAACGGCCACGGATCGCAGGAATGACAACCGAAAGACTTTGCGCACGGCTTCGAGCGCGCCAATTGTGAACAGCGCAATCTTTACGGTGCGAAACAAACTACCGGCCACAAACACCGGGTTGTGCAACTGCTGATCGAGCTGCTGGCTCATCTCTGGCGGCAGCTTAAAGAGCGATTTTATTTGTTCGGCTGACTGAGTTGAGCTGGCAATGTAGGCCGCCTGTACGCCGCTAAAGTGAAAGAAGACTGAAATCAGAATCGTCAACAGATTCGCAGCAATCAGCGCGTAGAAAACGACGGAAGCCAGCGAAGCGTATTCCTGTTGCAGCACGACGCCGAAACTGCCGCGACGATCGAACAAATTGGCCACCAGCCCGATGAGCGGCACAAACACGATCGCATAAGGCAAAAGCGCCGTTGCCGCTTGAAACAAATTTCCGGCAACCAGCGACGGCCGCGTGAGAAAAGATTTGTCGCCGGCCAGCCACTGTATCGCAAACACGTAGACGACCTGGGACAGGTATGCGAACACGAACGCCGGCAGAAGCCCGCCGCGATCGCGCACTTCGCGCATGCCGCGCAGCGGCGCGTAGAAAATCATCGCAATGAATCGCGGCCAATCAGTCATTGTAGCGCTGACATCTTGTCGTCAGTTCGCGGGCATCCTGCCCGCTTCTGTGCCACTAGCGCTCGTCCCCGTCCGACGCGTCTCCATCCCGCCGCGTCGCGGTACCCGGCGGCACCGAGCTGTTCTGTGTATCACGCGAAATGATCGTGGCGGTGCTCAACGGCCAATAGCGAAACAGCGCCTTGCCGTAAATGTATTTCTTCGGTACCAGTCCCCAAATTCGCGAATCGCTCGAATTGTCGCGATTGTCGCCCATCACGAAATAATAGCCGGGCCTAACGTACGTCGCCGGGCGGCTTGCATGCGACATGTTCAATTGCGGATCGAGATAACTTTCGACGAGATCTCTTCCATTCACGCGTACGTGACCCTCGTGCACTTCGACCGTGTCGCCCGGCAGCCCGATGACGCGCTTGATGTAACTCTTCGAAGGGTCTTCGGGAAACCAGAACACTACAATGTCGCCGCGATAAATCTTCGGCGCCCAACGATAGTCGTCGTAGTAGATGAGCTTGTTTACGAAGATCCGCTCGCCGTCGTGCAGGTACGGAAGCATCGAAGTGCCCTCGACCTTGACCGGCTGTATGATGAACACCATCGCCAGTGCCAGCACCATCAGCGCGAAAATCAGATCGCGAAACAACAGACGCGACTCTTGCCAGAAATGCTTGCGCGCCGCTTCTTTCGGGCGATGCACTTCGATGTCGCGATCGTCGTTAATGTCGATGGTGCCGAACGGCGGAACTGAGGATTGCTTTCCGAACATAATAACTGCTTAGTTGCGGCGCGCCGGCAGGTTGGCTGCTTGGTCGCACGCGATTTCGAGGTTAGCTGCCGCTCGCTCGCCTGTCAAACGTGACTCATTGATTCGGACGCTGCCGTTGCGCGTCAATAACTTGACAGCCATCGTTCCGGCTTTCTATCATCCGACGCGTTCAATAATTATCTTCAGAACGAATTCAAGAGCGTCCACGCAACGCGCGATCGGAGGTCAGAGCTGTGATCAAACTGGACATCATCAATCGTCTCGCCGATCAGACAGGAATTCCAAAACTCAAAGCTGAACAGGCAGTGGACGCGTTGTTCAATTCGATGAAAGAGGCCCTGGCGCGCGGCGACCGAATCGAGTTGCGCGGCTTTGGCGTGTTCGTGGTCAAACCACGCAAGCGTGGCATCGGCCGCAACCCGCGTACGGGCGAAGAAGTGGCGATTCCGTCGGGCAAGACGATACGCTTCAAGCCGGGCAAGGAGTTGCAGGCGCACGAAGAAGGCCTGGCGGATACGTAATTTGGCGCCCAGTTTTGTGAGTTGCGTCAAAGACGCAGGAATTGTTGAGCGCCGTAGGCGCGAAATATTTATAGAACGTCAGCAATTGAATGAATTGAACCCGCATGAGTGAAAGTGCTGCTTTCACTCATGCGGGTTAAGTTTTGCGATGGTCCTGGGCTATAAACATTTGGCATCTAACGATGTCAACGCGGATCCCAACCTAAATTGAAACGTCGCATGTCGGAACCAATCAATCCTTCCTACTCAGACAATTCTCAAACTGCGGCAGGTGCCCATCGTGCTTTTCGCAAGCCGACAGCGAAGCAATGGGCGCTACACATCGGCCTGTTTGCCGTGACGGTAGTCACGACGACGTTGTGTGGCATCGTCATGTCGCTGCCCGACGTTGGCACTGCGTCTCAATCGGGAACAACCGGATTCTCGGGCGCCTTCTGGCTAATTCCGTGGTACTACGTGCAGGCGGTAATCGAGATCTTTCGATACGCGTTTGCGAATCCGGGCATCCTGGGTCAGGGTTTGGTTTTCTCTGGATCGTTGTTGGCGATCCTGGCTTCGCATGAGTCGGGTCATTACCTTTTTTGTCGCTACTACGGAGTCGATGCAACCTTGCCGTTTTTCATTCCCCAGCCGCCACTCTTGATTCCAGGAACGTTTGGCGCGTTCATCAGAATGAAGT
>DASYTZ010000143.1:0-4620 GCA_036001745.1 Pyrinomonadaceae bacterium | reverse complement strand
TACAGTCGAAAGCGTCGACGACACTGTCGCTCGCCTGCGCGCCAACGGCGCCGAACTCGTCGGCGAGGTGGCCCAGTACGAGGACAAGTACAGACTCTGCTACATGCGAGGCCCTGCGGGCATCATCGTCGCGCTGGCCGAGGAACTTTTCTGAAGCGTTCACCGCCTTCGGAGAAACCCGTGCCGCCCTAGGCGCTCCTTCGACTCGATCCTATGGCTCGCAACCATCCTGCTTTTTCGCCTACTTGCGCCGCGGTTTTGTTAGGCGCGCACTAAGTTGAGTTTCGTACCGGCTCGCTATCCCGACTTGTCGGGATTCTGTAATTAGCTTAAGGAGGATCGATGAACTGACGGTGCCACAACTCCAGATTAAGCAATTGAAAAACTTGCAGGTTGTAGTCTTCCCGGCCGGAAAGATTCGCATCGATAATTCGCCGCACTTCCTGCGGCCGGAACAAGCCACGCTTGCGAATCGCATCTTCCGACAACAAATCATTCACCATCGGCCGCAGAGGACCGCGCAGCCACGAACGGATGGGCGCGCCAAAGCCCGCTTTTTTTCGCCAAACGACTTCGCGCGGCAGGAGTTTCTCGGCAGCGCGTTTCAAAATGTACTTGCGTTTCAGGCCGCGCAACTTCAAATCCGGGGGCATGCGCGCAGCCAGTTTCAACATCTCGACATTGAGAAACGGGACGCGAACTTCGAGGTTCGCCGCCATCGCAGTCTTGTCCGTCGTCATCAAATTCAAACACGGCAGAAAAGTTTTCAGATCGACATACAGCAGTTGGTTCAGCGGCGCAGCCTTGCTCGCGCGCGCGAAATACTCTCGATGCGCAGCGTAAGCGTCCAAACCGGCGGTCGCTTCGCGCATTTCATCGGTATACAAGCGCGACTTCGCTTCATCAGTGAAGTAAGTTTCGAAACCGAGGTAACGATCCTGGAAATCGAGCGCTGCGCTGCGCGCAAATTTCTTCGCATTGCGAAGTGGCGCGGTTAGCTTGCCGGGAAGCCCGCCCGGCAAAACGGCCGCGACGGTTTTCATCAGCGGCCGGCGCAGAAGTTGCGGCACGGGATCGAACGCGCCGGCAATTTGCATCGCCATCTGTCGCGGATAGCCGGCGAAGACTTCGTCACCACCCATCCCGCTCAACATCACGCGCATCGATTCACGCGCAGCGCGGCTGACGAGATAACTCGGAATCGCCATGTCGATCGCCGGCTCGTCCATGTGATAAACCAGTTTCGGCAAAAGCTCCGCGACCTGCGGCTTCAGCATGATCTCGTGATAATCCGTCGTGAGTTGCTGATTCACGCGTCGCGCCCACTGCACGTCGTCCGGAATGATGTCGTAGCGCAAATCTTCAGGCTCAATTCCGATCGCGTAAGTCCCAACCGGCCGGCCATTACTGTGATGCTTCATCATCGCGACGATCGAAGACGAATCGACGCCGCCCGAAAGAAACGAGCCGAGCGGCACGTCCGCGACCATCTCGAGCTTCACGACGCGGTCGAGAGTTTCGAGCACGCGATCCTGCCACCACGCCTCGCTCTTCCCTCCCTCAATTTCATCGAACGAGATGTCCCACCATTGCTGAACCGTTAGCTGGCCGCTTTGCGCTTTGACGAAATGGCCGGGCGGCACGGTCTTGATCCCTTTGAACAGCGTGTTTGGATCCGGCGCCCAAAGAAACGTCAGGAACTGATGCAACGCCGGCGTGTCGAGTTCGCTTTTGATTAAGCCGCTCGCCAGGAGTGATTTGATCTCAGAAGCGAACACGAGCGAGGCCCCGGGAGCGCGAGCATCCTGCCCGCATGTGTAATAGAGGGGTTTGATACCGACGCGATCGCGCACGAGATACAACGCGCGGTCTCGTTCGTTCCACAGCGCAAACGCGAACATGCCATTCAAGCGATCGAGGCACGCTTCGCCCCATTCGGCCCACGCCGCCAGCAAGACTTCCGTGTCGGTGTGCGTGCGAAACTGATGGCCTTTCGCAATGAGTTCCTCACGCAACTCGCGATAGTTGTAAATCTCACCGTTGAGAATCACGACGAAACGTCGGTCGTGCGAGAGCATCGGCTGATGTCCGGCGCTGCTCGTGTCGATGATCGACAGACGGCGATGACCAAAGCAGACGCGCTGACCTGCTTCATTGATCGCAGACGATGTCCACACACCTTCATCGTCGCGCCCGCGATGCTCGATGGCTTGCAGCATCGCGCCGATACGCGCTTCAGGGTTTAGGTTAATCAGGCCGGCAATTCCGCACATCTTCTGTTCTGAAGTCGTTGAAACGGCTTTGCTTGTTTAGCTTCATTCTGGTACACCTCGCTGAAGCGAGGTGTTAATGAAACGTCCCCCGCGCAGTGCGCTTCACAGCCCATCACGTCGAACCTTCGTCATGATCTGCGCGTTCTTTTTCTTGCTCGCGTTCACCGTTCGTCTTCTCACCTGGCATGATACCCGTTTTGAAGTCGGAAAAGTACAAAGCTCAGTCGCCGCAGATTATCAGCGCATCGCCCAACTCTTCAGGCAGGAGAGGCTGCGCGGATTCTTTAGTTCGTCCTCGGCGCTGGCCGATCCGAACCATCTCGGGCACCCGCCGGGGTATTCGATATTGATTGCAGTGACGCAGTCAGTTTTCGGCGAGTCAAACAGCAAAATCCAGTTTGTCCAAATCGTCGCGGATAGCCTTGCGGCCGTAATCATCTTCCTGATCGTCGCCGAATTGTTTTACCTGACACCGGCAGTCATTGCGGGATTATTCGCCTCTTTTTCGCCACAGCTCGCCTGGAACTCAGTTCTGCTGTTGCCGGATTCGCTCGCAGTCCTTCCGATTCTGCTCAGTATTTACCTGCTGGCACGAACGCGCCACAAGCCACGTCTGATCACGTTCCTCATCGCCGGCGCGCTGATCGGCATTTCATGCTGGCTGCGAGCGAACGCGATGCTGCTCATGTTTTTCGTGGCTGCGTCCGCTCTGCTGCTGCACGGCAAGAAACATTGGCGATACTCGCTGGCTGTAATCTGCGGAACATTGATCCTCATCCTGCCGCTAACGCTTCGCAACGCGATCGTCTTTCATCGGTTCATTCCGGTTTCGCTCGGCGCGGGGCAAACTCTGCTCGAAGGCATTGCCGACTATGATCCTTCGGGCCGCTTCGGAATTCCCAACACCGACATGGGCATCATGCGACAGGAAGCCGAGATATTTCAGCGTCCGGATTATTACGGCACGCTCTTCAACCCCGATGGAGTCGAGCGTGAACACGCCCGACTAGGGCGCGGTGCGGGCGTCATCGCTTCACATCCGCTGTGGTTCACCGGCGTCATGATTCGGCGCGCGGCATCCATGACGCGACTGGAAAGAGCGCGGCTGATCTCAACGTCACCCGCCGTCTCTCATCCATTTGACCCAGCAACTCAGCCAATTGTTCTGGCGAGCCCGGGCGCTGATCTTCTGAGCCGATGCCGCCCGCAAACACCGGCAGCGCGACTGTCTTCAGGAACTGCCGGCTTCGCCGCAACTTTAGCGGGAAATGATTCGACCTACGGCAAGCAATTCTCCTGCGGCCCATTGCCAGTGAGCAAAGACACGGAATATGCGTTCGAGATCCCGGTTCGGATCGATCGAGGCCGCATGAGAGTGTCGATCACGGCCGGCGGAGAACAAACCTATGTGTCGGACATAATCGAACCTGTCGAGACCAAAAATTTCGAGCAACCAGTGAAATCGCTTTATCTGCCATTCGTTTCAAACGCGAGTTCGGCAGAAATCGTTTTCAGCAATGAAGCCTCTGGTACTGCTCCAATTGTCCAGGTCGGCGAGGTCAAGCTTCACGAACTAGGCCCTGCGCGCTTTCTCTGGACGCGATATCCGCGAATCTTTCTGCGATTGAGTCAGCGGTTGTTCATCACGGCGGCGTTTTTGCCGCTGGCGCTGATTGGTTTGGGTGTGATGCTTTTTCGCAAACAGCGGAACGAGCTCGTCATTTTGTTAGCCGTTCCGCTTTATTACTTCACAGTGCAATCGGCGTTTCACACGGAGTACCGGTACGTTTTGGCGGTGAACTATTTTGTGTTCGGGCTGGCCGGGGTTGCAGCCTCCTGGGCCGGAGGCGTGACGCTAAGAGCCTTTCCGAACTATTTCCGGAAAACCAGAAGCCTGAGCTAGCCTGCGCGGGCTTTTCAACCGCAACGCGTTTGGATCCTTCAGCCCAGGGTCGCCGCTTCGGCTACGCTGGGATCGCGAATGGAATAAAACCAATCAACCGCAACGCGGTTGCGTCATCACTCAACGAATCAAACCACGGCGCAACCGCGTTGCGGTTGAAATCTCTCCGTACTCGTAACCCAGCGTAGCCTAAGCGGCAACCCTGGGCTTTGTTGCATTACCGCTTTGCGGTTTTGCACGCCATTCTTTAAGACTCTTTAGGGCTGCGCTACGCCTTCACGCTTTTTCAAGAGTGCTTGCTCTTGCTCAATCAGGCCGCTGACCCACTCCGCCCGCGCGTCCCATGTGCCTTCGCGAACTGATTCCTGGCGCGCACGCATCAACTCTGTTCCCTCTTCGCGCAAAGCGTCGTCAAGCAAATTCAGAAACTGTTCACGAGTTCGC
>DASYTZ010000142.1:0-65626 GCA_036001745.1 Pyrinomonadaceae bacterium | reverse complement strand
GTCTTCCGGAGCATCCTATCAAAAGTTCGAACCGGATAAGCCTTGACTCATCCGTCGTAATAATTACGAAGCTGGATAATAACAAAGCATTTTGCCGCCGCGCAAGGCGTATCAGAAGCCCGGCGTCAGCGAGGGCAACCCAGTACAGAATCCCGTCACGTCGGGATAGCAAGGGCGCGTCACGAAGCCGCTTGCCACCGCAAGCGGTTCTGTAACAGTATATCGACCCGCAGTCGCAGGACCTTGCTGAAGGAGTATCAGGAATGATTTGCCGCCGCTCGCTAAGTATCGCCCTTCTCGCCGTTTTGATAACAGCCGGATCGCTCCTTCCGGCGTCGGCTCAAAAACGGTCTAGTGCCTCGCAAACGTCAATAGGTGACACCCCATCAAGCGAGATGCGCCCGATCATCGAGTACTACGTGGTCGATCGCGGGAGCCTGCAGCGTTCGTATCCGGTTGTCGGTTCGCCTGCTCGCCGCGAACGTTTCCGAAAATTCTATTCCGACGCGCTCCAACGCCTTCGGCAACTCGATTTTGACGCAATGAGTGAAGCCGGCAAGGTGGACTACATTTTGTTTCGCAATCATCTCGAACATGAACTGCGTCAGTTGGACATCGAAGAGAAACAACTCGCCGAGATGCAATCGTTGATTCCGTTTGCGCAAACGATTGTCGACTTGGAAGAAGCGCGCCG
This sequence comes from Pyrinomonadaceae bacterium, assembly GCA_036001745.1. Lineage (GTDB taxonomy): Bacteria > Acidobacteriota > Blastocatellia > Pyrinomonadales > Pyrinomonadaceae > UBA11740. Next base: position 64,932 of record DASYTZ010000142.1, on the reverse strand, counting down.
CCGGATGGAGCCGATCGATTCCGCGAAAACGGCAGCAACCTTAACTAGTTTGAAAAAACAGATTGACGACACTCGCAAAGTAATCGAAGCCGGGTTGAAGGCCGCAGCCGACGAAAACGACGTAATCAGAGCGAAGAAGACCGTTGCCTTTCGCGCCGTCGGCGCGATCAACAATCTGCGAAACAACCTGCGCAACTGGTACACGTTCTACAACGGCTACGATCCTGTGTTCACGTGGTGGAATGAAGAACCTTATAAGGCCCTGGATGAATCGCTTAATGGCTACGCGTCTTTCCTCAGCGAACGTGTAGTTGGATTGCGCAGTGCAGCCGCAGCGGCGACCCAGGGCGGCCCACGTGCGGGCGGTCAAGGTGGCGGCCCACCCCAGGGTCAACGGACGGTTGCCGCACCACGCGCCGGCGATACCAGTGACATTGTCGGCGATCCGATTGGCCGCGACGCGCTCATCAGCGAACTACAATTCGAGATGATTCCCTACACGCCGGAAGAACTGATTGCGTTCGCTGAAAAAGAATTCGCCTGGTGCGAGAACGAGATGAAGAAGGCTTCGCGAGATCTCGGCTACGGCGACGATTGGAAGAAAGCGCTCGAGCACGTGAAAAATCTTTACGTGGAGCCGGGCAAGCAACCTGAGATGATTCGCGACCTCGCGCTCGAAGCAATTAAATACGTCGACGACAATGACCTCATCACGGTGCCTCAACTGGCGCGCGACACATGGCGCATGGAAATGATGACGCCAGAGCGGCAACTGGTCAGCCCGTTCTTTCTCGGCGGCGAAACCATCCTGGTTTCTTATCCGACCAACACCATGTCGCATGAACAAAAGATGATGTCGATGCGTGGCAACAACCGGCATTTCGCACGCGCGACGGTCTTTCACGAGCTAATACCTGGCCATCACCTGCAAGGGTTTATGACGGCGCGATACAAACCGTACCGCGGTCTCTTCGGAACGCCATTCTGGACGGAAGGCGGCGCGCTGTATTGGGAGCTTTTGTTCTGGGACATGGGTTTCCCAAAGACGCCCGAGAACCGCATCGGCATGTTGTTCTGGCATATGCACCGCTGTGCGCGGATTATTTTTTCGCTCAGCTTTCATCTGGAAAAGATGACACCACAGCAGTGCATTGATTTTCTCGTGAATCGCGTCGGCCACGAACGTGACAACGCAACGGCGGAAGTACGAAGAAGTTTCGACGGCAGTTATGGACCGCTTTATCAGATCGCTTACCTGGTCGGCGGGCGGCAGTTCTACGCGCTGCATCACGAGCTGGTTGACTCAGGCAAGATGAAGAACCGCGAGTTTCACGATTGGATTTACAAAGAGAACCGCATCCCTGTCGAAATGGTGCGCGCGATTCTGACGAACCAGAGGCTGACACGCGATTTCAAGACGAGCTGGCGATTTCTGCCGAACTGAGTTCCGTTCGTGATCAGCGTCACAAACGGCGGCGAAAATCTGAAATTTCCTCAGCCAAATGACAAAACTATGACAATCGCCGTTTTCGGATTTCTAAAATGGGGGCGTGCTGGACGATCTCGTAGTTCTACACCACGCCGCCAAACCGGGAGAAAAATGGCCGGTCGCCATCAACGGTCTCGAATGGCAGACCTGCCTGCGCCGAATCGTCCTGCTGCACAAATCTGAAAGCGCCGCGTTGATTCCGGCTCTGCCTGAAGGTTCCGAAATTTACGGAGGCCAGGCCGCCTACAATTTTCTGCTCGAAGTCATTTGTGGATTGCGTTCGCCGTTGCTGGCAGAGACAGCGGTCATGAGCCAGTTCAAAGAGTTCTGCGCGCACGCGAGGTTTCCGTCGAATGAATGGGGTCACTTCCTCCGCCACATGACTTCGGATTTGCTGGTCGATGCGAAGCGCGTGCGGAATCGTCATCTCGAAGGCCTCGGCAGTCAATCGTACGGCGGTATGGTGCGTCAACATTTGAAGGGAATTCCATCCGTCGTTGTGCTGGGCGCGGGACAACTCGCCGAGGAAATTCTGCCGTGGATCGTGGGCAAGACCGACGTGACGGTTTGCGCCAGGAATCTGGATCGCGCTAACTGGATCACTCAGGAGTTTCCGGCAACCAAACTAGCGCAATTCACGGCCGGCGTTTCAATCGATGAAACTCGGGAAACGGCAATCGTGATCGCTGCGCCAATCAAGGCGAGTGACGTCGAGTCATGGATGCGTGCTCAATCAGCGCCTCTCGTGAAGGTCATCGACCTTCGCGGCGAAGCTGAAACCGATCCGTTGAATAGTTCGCTGCCTGTCATCCGCTTGTCAGAGATGTTTGCCGCTCTGAAAAACGAGCGGCCAAAACTTGCCGCGCGCGTCGCTGCCGCGCGAGATGAAATCAAGCAGGCCACTCAAAGGCTAATCGAACAGGCACAGTTCCGCCCCTTCGGTTGGGAAGATTTATGCGCGTAATTCTCGCTGCGCGTCGCAGCGAGTTGGCGCGTATTCAGGCATTTCAGGTCGGCCGCGCTCTTCAAGTAACACACTCGCAAATTACGCTCGAGTATTCCTTCCACGAATCCCTCGGCGATAAGAACCAAAACGATCCGCTTTGGCAGATGCCTGAGAAAGGCGTCTTCACACAGGATCTGCGCGACGGTTTGCTCGCCGGGCGCTATGACCTCGCCGTGCACTCATGGAAGGACTTGGCAATCGAAGCTGATGCCGAGACTGAGATTGCGGCCACGTTGCCGCGCGCTGACATGCGCGATTTGCTGCTCGTGCGCCGCGATAGATGGGAAGAGGTTCAGCAGACGCGTCGCATAACGATTTTGACTTCGTCGCCGCGCCGCAGCTACAACCTCGATTCATTTCTGCGCGTTGCTCTGCCGACGCAAATCGATGAGTTAATTTTTGAGCCGGTGCGCGGCAACGTCCCGACGCGCGTGCGCAAAATATGGAACCCCGGCGCCGACGGATTGATTGTCGCGAAGGCCGCGCTCGACCGTTTGCTAGAAGCGCCCGAAGAAGAGTTCGCTGCGACACAAGCAGAATTACGAAAGTCGCTGTCGCAATGTCGCTGGATGGTTTTGCCGTTGCGCGCTAATCCAAGCGCGCCGGCGCAAGGCGCTCTGGCGGTCGAAATCAAGATTGGCCGACCGGAATTGCGAGACGCTTTGTCGTCGCTGAACTGTCGTGACGCATTCGAGAGCGCCGCGCGTGAGCGGCAGATTCTCAGCAGCTACGGCGGCGGGTGCCACCAGAAAATCGGCGCGAGCGTCCTGCGGCGGCCGTATGGCGAGATTACTTTTGTTCGTGGGGTGACTGACGAGGGAATTGTGCTCAGTGACTGCCGATTAGCGCCGGCTCGGCCGCGGCCACCAAAGATTTCCCGCGAATTGATGTGGCCGTTAAAGACATCCGACGCGGACTGGTTCAAACGCGAGAAAATACCTGCGAGAATACCGGATTCGCCGCTGTGGATTGCCAAGGCAGACGCGCTGCCTGATAGCTCGTCTATCTCAGATTCGCAGATTGTTTGGACCAGCGGATTAAAAACGTGGGAGCGTCTGGCGCAACGCGGCGTCTGGGTGAATGGTTGCGCTGAAGGCTTGGGCGAGCAGGAAACCGCGCGAATTAAGACGCTAGTTGGAAGAGACGTGCAGTGGCTGAAGCTGACGCACGCTGATGCCCCAGCCGAAAACGGAATGGAAACGCTGCCGACGTACAGACTGATTGCGAAAGAAAACGGTCCGAGCCTGGACGGAAAGCAGTATTTGTTTTGGACGAGCGGCTCGAGTTTCGAACGAGCGCAACAGCTTCATCCATTGCTAAAATCATCCACGCATTTCTGCGGGCCGGGAAATACGCAGATGACGCTTGAACGTAACGGAGTTCAGCCACACATATTCTTGGATCACGAAGAATGGCTAACAGAAATGTGTCAGAACCGAGAGCAGTAGCGACCGGATCAAGAGCGCAACTTGAGATCATGATCCCGTGACTACCGCTCCGGGTTCTGAATCGGAGCAATGGCTGAAGGAGATGAGCGAGTGATGAAACGTTTGATGCGCCTGCGCGCGAGCCAACATCTGCGCGATCTGGGCGCGGAAACTGAGTTCAATCGCGCGCAACTAATTCAGCCCTTTTTTGTAGTTGAAGGCCTGGGCGCCGATGAACCGATCGCCGGACTGCGTGGCAACGTACGCCTCAGCCTTGCGTCTGCCTTGCAACAGATTGAAAGTGATCTGAAAGATGGTGTGACGCACTTCCTGCTATTCCCGGTCCCCGGCGAAAAGCGCGAAAGCAAATTTAGTCATGCCTTCGAACGTGAAATCATTTCGCAAATTCGCAAACAGTTCGGCTCCAGTCTCTGTCTTTGGGTCGACACGTGCTTGTGCGCGTACACGACGCACGGACATTGCGCAGTATTGAATGACAGAGGAATTGATCATCCGACGACGCTCGACGAACTCGCGAATTCCGCGCTGGCTTTTGCCGAAGCCGGCGCCGACGGCATCAGCCCGAGCGACATGATGGACGGGCGCGTGGCCCGCATTCGCGCGAAGCTGGACGAAAACGGTTTCGATCTCGTGCCGGTGATGAGCTACAGCACAAAGTTCGCCAGCAATTTCTACGGGCCCTTTCGAAATGCGGCTGATTCGGCGCCGCAGTTTGGCGACCGCAAGGCTTATCAGCTCGACGTGCGCAATCGAACAGACGCGGTCGCATGCAGCGTCAGGTGTGCTGAAGAAGGCGCAGACCTCTTGATGGTCAAGCCGGGGCTGACTTCGTTGGATTTGATTACACCGATCAAGAATGCGACTTCGCTTCAGGTCGGCGCTTATCAAGTTAGTGGCGAGTATGCGGGGCTGTCGCTTCTGGCAGATAATGGCTTGATTGATTTTGATCGAGGGCTTTTGGAAACGTGGCACGTTTTCAAGCGCGCCGGCGCGCAGTTCATCATCACGTACGGTGCGCGCTACGCGAAGCGACTCGGAATCTGATTTGGAGTGCGCCGGCAGAGCGCAGCGGCGACGGCGCTTTGGATAATTCCTGACATGACTTCTCAAAGGCCGGCTCAGGCTCAAGAACAAACATCACGCGATTACTTCGACCGTGCGCTGCGCGTCTCCCCCGGCGGCGTTCACAGCCCCGTGCGCGCGTTCAAGGGCGTTGGCGGCACGCCGATCTTCTTCCGCAGCGGCCAAGGCGCAATTCTCACGTCAGTCGAAGGTCGCGAGTATATTGATTTCTGTCAGAGCTTCGGGCCGTTGATGCTCGGTCATCGCGACCCGGACGTGAGCGAAGCTGTCAACGAAGCGATTAGTACGGCCTGGAGCTTCGGAGCTTGCGAACCTTATTCGCTTGAGCTCGCCGAATGGATCGTTGCGCGCGTCCCTTGGGTCGAGATGCTGCGTTTCGTTTCGTCCGGCACGGAGGCCGTAATGAGCGCGCTGCGCGTTGCCCGCGCGGCAACCAGTCGGTCACGAATTCTCAAATTCGAAGGTTGTTATCACGGCCACGCTGATTCCCTGCTCGTCAAAGCCGGCAGCGGCCTGGCAGGCGTTGCCGCTAGTTCAAGCGCCGGTGTTTCTGAAAACGTCGCGAGCGAAACATTGGTCGCGTCGCTGGATGACGAAGAGAGTGTGCGCGCCATTTTCGATCGGCACGGTCCGGAAATCGCGGCAGTCATTCTCGAACCGCAACCGGCAAACTACGGTTTGCTGATTCAACGCCGGGAGTTCATAGAACAAACGGTCAATATCGCGCGACAGAACGGCGCTTTGGTAATTTTCGACGAAGTAATTTCGGGTTTTCGGGTCGCGATGGGCGGCATGGCCGAACTGCTCGGTATCCGGCCTGATTTGGTCACATACGGCAAAGTGATTGGCGGCGGATTCCCCGTGGGCGCTTATGGCGGCCGCCGCGACTTGATGGAAGTGGTCGCGCCGTCGGGTCCGGTTTACCAGGCCGGGACATTGAGCGCGAATCCTGTGGGCATGCGCGCAGGTTTGGCCACGCTCCAGAAAATCGAACGCGTCAACGCATTCGCGCAACTTGAGCAACGCACAAAGCGCTTCTGTGATGAATTGAACGCCGAGTTCGACCAACGCGGTTTGCCATTCGCACTGACGTACGTTGCTTCTATGTTTTGGCTGCACGGGAAAACGGACAAGGTCATTCGCCGTCTCGAGGATATTCCGCCGGGACATGCAGAACAGTTCGCGGGGATCTTTCACAGTGCATTGAATCGCGGAGTTTATTTCGCGCCGAGCGGTTACGAGGTTAGTTTCGTGTCGCTCGCGCACAACGACGGAATAATCGAAAATGCGAGCGCCGCGATTTTGGAAGCAGCTAAAGAATCACGCAATCAACAATGAAGCAAGGAGGCGACCGAATAAAGATTCTGTTGGTGGCCCTTTGGGTCACGTTCACCGTCACGCTCGCGGTGTGGTGGCTGATCTTTGGCTTGCGCCAGTTGGATTTGTTGAGCCAGTTTCACGTCGAACAGGCAGACCAGCTTCAGCGGCATTATCAGATGCTTTTGTGGGAAGGCGGCATCCTGATCGTATCGCTCGTGGGCGGCGGACTCGCGCTTTTTTATTACGCGCGGCGCGAGCAGAAGCGGCATGCCCAAGTTGAAGAGTTCTTCGCCGCGTTCACGCATGACGCGAAGACGGCGTTGGCGAGTTTGCGTTTGCAAGCCGAGAGTTTGAAGGAAGATCTCGGCGCGAATCCGAATCCGCTGCTTGACCGCTTGCTTCAGGACACACTGCGTCTGCAACTCCAACTCGAGAATTCGCTGTTCTTAGTGAACCTGCCGACCGGACGCTTGCTGAACGAGCCGGTACGCATCGGACAAATCGTGGACGTGTTGCGATATCACTGGCCGAACTTGTCGATTGTCCAGAGAGGCGACGGCGTGGTACGAGGCGACAGTCGTGCGCTCGAAAGCATACTGACGAACTTGATCCACAATGCCGTGACGCATGGCGACGCATCTGAAATTCGAATTAGTACCGATTTGAGCGGCGGCCGTTTGACGCTGCGCGTCGCCGATAACGGCACAGGTTTCAAGGGCGACTTCAAACAGTTGGGCCAGCTCTTTGTGCGGCATGCGCGCGGCAGCGGCAGCGGCGTGGGTCTTTATATTTCGCGCCAACTGGCGAAACGAATGGATGCGACGCTAGATTTCGCGCCGGGAGCTGACGGCGGATTTGTCGCTGAGTTGAACCTGCCCAGCGTGCCGCAACCTGTTTTGGCGGAGCAGCAGAGACACAAGCTGGCATGAAGTCGATTCTCCTTGTCGAAGATGATCGCTCGCTGGGAGCAACCTTGCGCGATCGGCTCGCGCGCGAGGGTTACGAAGTTTCATGGGTCGAAACGAAGCAACGAGCACTGAAGAAGTTCGGCGAGAGGCTGTGGGACTTGGTTATCCTGGACGTGGGGTTACCGGACGGGTCCGGTTTTGAGATAGCACGTCACGTGAAAACGAATTCGTCAGTGCCGATTATGTTCATGACCGCGTTGGGAACCGCAGAGAACCGTTTGGAAGGCTTTGAAATCGGGGCCGAAGAATTTATCCCGAAGCCTTTTCACCTGCGCGAGTTGCTTTTGCGCGTGCAGCACGTTTTTGAAAGACATCCGGTGCGCCATCACGTGACGTGCAACGGCCGCACGATTGAGCTGGATAGCCGCACCATCGTGCAGCCTGACGGCCAACGCGAATATCTGGCGGCCAGAGATTTCGAGTTGCTTGAGTTGCTGATTACGAGCGCGCCGCGCGCGGTGAGCCGCAACGAAATCATCGATAGGCTCTGGGGCGAAGACAAACTGGGAAATCAGCGAACGGTGGACAACATGATCGTGCACCTGCGGCAGTCGCTGGGCGATACCCACAGCGAGTTCATAAGGTCTGTGCGCGGGGTTGGATATCAATGGAATGCTGAGGCATGACAAAAGAAACTCTCATTAACACCTCGCTTCAGCGAGGTGACAAAGACCAACCGTTTTTTGATAAGCCGTTGAAACGGCTCGACGACCTCGCCGTGAGCGAATCCACCTCGCTGAAGCGAGGTGTGACTGAGATTGAAAGCGCGGCCAACGATCGTCCAGCAAATACTCGGTTCCAAAACGCTTTGGCTCGAATTCCGCAGGCAACGCCTCCGATTTGGCTGATGCGCCAGGCCGGTCGTTATCATCGGCACTATCAGGATCTGCGCCACCAATTTTCGTTCATGGATTTGTGCAAGCAGCCGGAGCTGGCGGCACACGTTGCGCTCGGGCCCGTTCTGGATTTCGATTTTGATGCGGCAATTTTGTTCAGCGATCTGCTGTTCCCGCTCGAAGCGCTGGGGATGGGGCTTGACTACACGGACGCCGGGCCGCAACTCGGCCGGCAACTTACGGCCCAAACGGTCGAGAGACTGCGCGGCATTAAAGAAGCGTGGCCGCATCTCCTGTTTCAAGGTCATGCGGTGCGCGAAACGCGAACGTTACTGCCGGATGATAAGAGCTTGATTGGCTTTGTCGGCGGGCCGTGGACGCTTTTCGTTTATGCGGTCGAAGGCACACACAAGAACGTCGAGCGCGCCGTCAAAGAACTAAAGCTGTTCGAACAGTTCTGCGAAACGCTGGTGCCGCTGCTGATTCGAAACATAGAAATCCAGCTCGCGAATGGAGCCGAAGTGGTCATGATTTTCGACACGGCGGCGGGTGAATTGGCGCCGGAAGTTTTTCAGACAGAAGTTGTTCCACAGCTTGAGCGCCTTACGCGCAATTTTCCGTCACGCCTTGGCTATTACTCGAAAGCAACCACGCGCGATCATCTGAATCATAGTCTGTTCACGAACGGAGACTGGGCTGGTATCGGAGTCGATCATCACTGGGATTTGCGCGAAGCCTTTGACATGTTTGCTCAAGGCTTCGTGCAGGGAAACTTCGATCAGAACCTTCTGCTCGCCAGCCGTGACGAGCTCAAATCACATCTTGAACAATTTCTTAAGCCATTATTGAAGCACGATCGCACCGGTTGGATTTGCGGCCTGGGTCATGGCGTCTTGCCGAAGACTCCCGAAGAAAACGTCCGACTATTTGTGAATACAGTCAGAGAGGTTTTGCAGTGAACGATCTTTTTGCCAAGTACGACGTCCCGGCGCCGCGTTACACCAGCTACCCGACAGTTCCCTTCTGGAGCGACATGCCGACTACTGAGCAGTGGCTGAACGAGTTGGAGAAAGCCTTTGATGATGAATTAGCGAATTGGTCGCTTTATTTCCATCTTCCCTTCTGCGAATCGCTCTGCACTTTCTGCGCATGCAACACTGTGATTACGCGCAACCACGGCAGGGAGGAAGGCTACAAAGAGCTGTTGCTCAAAGAATGGAGTTACTACCTCGATCGAATTCCGAAACTGCGCGAGCGCCCCCTGTTGGGTGTTCATCTTGGCGGCGGCACCCCAACGTTTTTCGCGCCCGAGAATTTGCAGCAGATTCTGAAACCGATTTTGTCCGAAACTCAGATCGATCAGGAAAGGTTTGAGGCTTCGGTCGAAGTTCATCCCGGCCATACGACGCGCGAACACCTCGTAACACTTCGCGAGCTTGGTTTCACGCGAATCTCGATCGGCGTACAGGATTTCGATCCGGAAGTACAACGCATCGTCAACCGCAATCAGCCTTACGAGGTGACGAAGACCTGCACCGACATGGCGCGCGAGTTGGGCTTCACGTCTGTCAACTACGATTTGATTTACGGATTGCCGAAACAGACCCTCAATCGGTTCGCTGAAAGCATTGACAAGACAATCGACCTGCGTCCCGATCGCATCGCGCTGTACAGTTTTGCGCTCGTCCCCTGGATTAAGCCGGCACAGCGCAGTTACACCGACGAAGACATCCCGAAAGCGGGCGAAAAGCGGGCGCTTTACGAAATGGCGCGCACAAAACTGGAGAATGCTGGTTATGTCGAAATCGGTATGGATCACTTCGCTCTGCCGCACGACGGCATGGCTGAGGCGCAGCGCAAAGGGACGCTGCATCGCAATTTTCAGGGCTACACGGAAACACGAACCAGCGTGCTGCTCGGGCTTGGGGTCAGCGCGATTTCCGAAGCGCCGACATGCTTTCATCAAAACGAAAAGGCTTTTCCGGTTTACGAGCGGCGCGTGCGCCAGGGCGAGATTCCGACGTTCCGCGGTCATTTACTTTCCGAAGAAGATCGGCAACTGCGGGAACAGATACTGAAGTTCATGACGCGATTTGAAGTCGAGCTGCGCGACGATCAGCGTGATGATGCGAAAAACTTTTTGTCGTCGCTCATCAACGACGGGCTGGTCGAAGTCCGCGATGAAAAACTGACACTAACGGAAAGTGGCCGACCTTTCTTGCGGAATGCCTGCATGTTTTTCGACTACCGCCTACGGCGACAGCAGCCACAGGCGAAGACCTTCTCGCAGGCCCTTTGATCCTCGAGTCATCGTGAAACCCATCACAGTCGTTGGCGCAGGTTTCTCCGGACTCGTAACCGCCTACCTGCTGACGAAAACAGGCCGCCACGTACGTGTGATCGAAAAGACCTCGCGCGCCGGCGGGCTCATCAAAACCATCCGAACTGAACATGGCCTCATCGAAACCGCCGCGAATGGAATTCTGAACTCCGCCCGCGTTGAAGCGATGTGCGCAGACATTGGCGTGCCGCTGCTACCGACGCGTCGTGAGGCGAGAAAACGATTCATCTATCGTGGCAAACCACGACAACTACCCCTCACGCCAAATGAAGCCTTGCGCATTCCTCTGGGACTTGCCTTGAACGCCACGCGCTTGCGACCACGCCCGTTTGAGACGATTGCCGATTGGGGAAGACGCGTTCTCAACAAAGGCGCGACTGAATATCTTCTGATTCCCGCGCTGGGCGGCATTTACGCGGGCGATCCAAATCGAATGAGCGCAAGTTTGATTCTTGGACGGGCGGAATTACCCGATCATCTGCAAACCTATCGGCCGCAAAAAGCGAAGGTCCGCGGTACGGTGGCGCCGCCGAACGGAATGCAGCAGATGATCGATAGTCTAATTGATTACCTGCGACAGAAAGGTGTCGAATTTCTTTTTGAAACCTCTCAGCAGTCTCAATCGGATCAGTCGACAATCGTTTGTCTTTCGGCGCGCGCGTCGGCTGAATATTTGGCAGAAGCTGCTCCCGAACTCGCCGCGTCACTCGCGCAAATTGAAATGCTGTCGCTGCTGACGACGACTTGCTTCTTCGATCGCAATGCCGCCAGTCTCAAAGGTTTCGGGTGTCTATTTCCAAGCGACCAGGGATTTCGTGGGCGCGGCGTGCTCTTTAACGATTGCATCTTCGAAGGCCGTGGTCCCGCACACGCCGAAACCTGGATTTTCGGCGGTGCGCTCGATCCGGAAGTCGTAAGTCTCGACGATAACCAAATCCGGCAACTAATTCTCAGCGACCGTCGCCGTTTCTACAGCAAAGACGATTTACCGCTTGCCGTGCATATCACGCGTTGGCCAAACGCGCTCCCACACTATTCGGTTGGGTTGGAGAAAATTCTCTCGCAGCTGCCAGCGCCGCCGCCAAATATCGCTCTAGTGGGCAATTATCTCGGTCGGATTGGGCTTGCGAAGATTCTCGAACGTGCTGCGTGGGTCGTCGAGAACGTTACCAGGGCCTGGAACTAAAGTTGTTAAATTTTTGTAAATTTGTTCAGCGTCAGCCCGAACCCTATTGACACGCGCGATCGCCGTTAACTAAACTTGCGCCAGTCCTGAGGTATGGCAATGACGCTGGTCAAACTCATAGTCATCACAGTCGTGATCATCCTCAGCATCCTGCTGTTCGGCCGCTTTTTGTTTTAGCGGGCTGCGGATGTTCCGGCAAACAGTCTTTCGCGAAGCCGCCTTCCGGCTTGCACCTGCTCCAAAATTCTTTGCTCGCTGTCTTTTCTTCGCCTTTCTCTCAGTAACTCTTTCATCGCCTTCTGAAGTTGTTGCACAGACCGATCGGCCTCGCGCAGACGACGACGAAATTCTGCGCGTCAACACCGACTTGATTCTCTTTCCCGCGCGCATTCGCGATCAGCGCGGGCAGAGACCGAATGGACTCACCGACCGCGATCTGTTCGTGAAAGATCCAGACCGCGTCACCAACAATCTTTATTTATCAGCCGGTGTGGATCGCGTTGCAATGGTCTTCGCCCTCGACGAATCCGGTAGCCTGCGCGACATCATTAACGAGCAAAGGGACGCGGCGCTTGGCCTTTATCAACGGTTCGGAAGCAAGTCGAGTATCGCTGTCCTGCACTTCGCCGAAACGCCAACGATTGTCGCGCCTTTCGCGCGAGACACAGCGGCAGCGAAATCCACATTTGACCTGGCAGCGCGAGCGAATCAACACACCGCAATTTTTGATGCGGCGACCAGAGCCGTTGCGATGTTTGATGCGCTGCCGCGAGTGCGAAGCGAGCGGCGCATCGTCATTCTCATAAGCGATGGGTTAGACAATGCCAGCAAGACAAGAGCTAGCGCAGTCATTGACGCCGCGCGCGAAAAGACCATTTCGTTTTATGTGATTCATCTGCCGCTGTTCGAGCCCCGCGATGGACGTCTTTCGGTCCGTCGCGCGGCAAACGGTTTCCGCCAACTCGCGGAAAAGACCGGCGGAAAATATTTTCTGGTTAGTGACACGCCTTTCTCGACCCGGGACAAAGTCGATCTCACGCCAGTGTTTCGGGCGATTGAAGATGACCTGAAGAGCCAGTACCTGGTTGGCTTTTATCTGAATGAAAAGGCGCACGATGGCAAGCGACATCCTTTGTCGTTGAGCCTTCCGGCCGGAATTGAATATCAGGTTGGTGATCGCGGTTATGCGAACACTCACAAGTTTGTCGTCCATTGAATGCTGAACTTGCACACATGCCATGATTCAGTGAAGATATCCCACGCTTCAAAAACACATGGCTGAAAAAACCGACGCAGGCCTGCGCAAGATTCGACGCGCGCTGATCAGCGTTTCTGACAAAACCGGTATCGCCGATTTCGCGCTCGAGCTGAAAAGTTTTGGCGCGGAAATCATTAGCACCGGCGGCACGGCAAAGACGCTGCGCGAGGCTGGCATCGATGTTCTCGATGTCGTTGACATCACCGGCTTTCCGGAGATGATGGACGGACGCGTGAAGACTTTGCATCCGAAGATTCATGGCGCGCTTTTGGCGGTTCGCGACAATCCGGAGCACAGGGCGGCCATGCAACAACACGGTATCGAACCAGTGGATATGGTCGTGGTTAATCTTTACCCGTTCGAACAAACAGTCGCTCGGGAAGAGACCGCGTTGGCCGACGCCATCGAACAGATCGACATCGGCGGACCGGCCTTGATCCGCTCAGCGGCAAAGAATTACCGCGACGTCGCCGTCGTCACTTCGCCCGATTTATACCGGCAAATCCGGACAGAAATGATTATCGATGACGGCGCGTTGACGCTCGCCACGCGCGAGCAACTTGCGCGGCTCGCTTTCATGTGCACTGCGTTCTATGACTCGGCAATTTTCCCTTACCTGAGCGCGAATCTCGCGGGCGCGAAACAGTCCAAGATGTTTCCGCCGATTCCAGAAATTATCGAGCGGATGTCGACATACATGAATCTGTTTTCGACAGCGATGAAGTCTCTGCACGGTGACGAGCTTGAGGCCGCCGCAGAAGACGACCAGTTTCCGGAGCAGCAACAACTCTCGCTCAACAAGATTTCTGCGTTGCGGTACGGCGAGAACCCTCATCAAGCCGCGGCGTTGTACGAAATGAGCGTCCGCGGTGGGATGAATGTTTCAGAAGGCGTAGCCGCTGCCGAGCAACTCGGCGGCAAAGAGATGTCCTTCAACAATTACGTTGATGCGGATGCGGCGTGGCAACTCGTGTGTGATTTCGATGAACTGGCTTGCGCGATCATCAAGCACACGAATCCTGCCGGCGCGGCCCTGGGCGCGTCTGCCGAAGAGGCGTATCGCCGCGCGCTGGCATGTGATCCGGTTTCGGCTTTCGGTGGCATCGTCGCATTTAATCGTGCGGTTGATGCGGCCGCAGCGCGCGCCGTCGGCGAAATCTTCGTCGAAGTGGTTATCGCTTCCGATTTCGACGAAGCGGCCCTCGAAGTTTTCGCCAGCAAGAAAAACCTCCGCGTGCTTCGCATCGGCAAACCGAAACCGTCGCAAGGTTTCGAATACAGGCAGATTACCAGCGGAATGCTCGCGCAGACGCGCGACACGCATAAGCTGACGCGCGAGGCTTTGAAAGTAGTAACGAAGCGCGCGCCGTCGGATAAAGAAATTGACGATCTGCTGTTCGCCTGGACCGTTTGCAAGCACACAAAGTCAAATGCGATTGTCTACGCGCGCCACCAACAAACCGTAGGCGTCGGCGCGGGCCAAATGTCGCGCGTCGATTCAGTGAAAATTGGCGCGATGCGTGCTCAACTGCCGATTGCCGGTTCAGTCATGGCATCCGACGCGTTCTTCCCTTTCCGTGATGGCATTGATGAAGCCGCGAAGCACGGCATCACCGCGGTAATTCAACCCGGCGGCTCCGTACGCGATGAAGAAGTGATTGCCGCCGCCGACGAACATGATCTGTCAATGGTCTTGACCGACATTAGACATTTCAAGCATTAACTGGAGTATCTGCTGTTCAAAGGAGGTCTTCCGATGAAAGCTTTGCTTCCGTTCGCCTTAGTCCTTACTCTGGGCGCTTGTAACGGACAAAAATCGCAGTCTAATAATGCGAATAGTGGTCCCAGCGCGCTCGCCACGATGCCGCAGAAAGATGACAAGCCAAAACTAACGATCGCAAATCTGAAGGGTGAACGAGTCGCGATTCTCGGGAATCCCACGTCAGGATACCTGACTGAGAAGGAGTTCATCGGTGGTGACCCTCTCTTTGACGAGATGGGAATTCATCCCGAGGGGAAACCGAAGCAGGGGTTGTCGAGCGCCACTTACGCCGGCAAGACCGGAGTCGTGGTTGAGGACACGAATCAAGTAGCGCCGGACAACATTGTACTTGGCAAGTACGTTATCGAAATCGAAGGCAGCGGAGAACGGCTCGAGACCAAGAGCACCCAATACATCTGCCCGTTATCTTTGCTTCAGAAGGTCAAAGGTGAATTGGAAGGAAAGACAGTTTGGGCGAGAGGCGCCTTTAACTTATACAAGCCCGGCCACACACTAATTTCCGCGCCTAATATCACAGAAGAAAGCACAAGTGTGGCAAACCTGGAGAGGTTGATGGTCTCGCAAGTTGAGCCTGGCGTGATCGGCGCGCAGATTCTCGTTCGCCTCAAAAAGGACGACGGCCAGGAAGGCGCTCTTTACATGGGAACAGATTTTGGCGGCGGCATGGCTTTCAAGGCACAGTTTTATCCCGGGAAGGAATGCGGGCCGCGAGAATACGAGTGGGACGTTAATAAGTTTTTCTATTTTGTTGACCCCGCTAGCCAGCATTCAGATTGGACTCCGGACATTTGGAGCCAAGTTAGAAAAGGCGAGGTTACTGTCGGGATGACAGAAGAGATGGTCGCCGCGGCCTGCGGCCTTCATTTCTATGTCCAGGCGCTTACGGTAACGGTCGGCGACAAGGGCCAGCCTAAGTCAGAATGGGCTTATGACTGCTGTCCGAATCGAAACTTCGTGATCGAGGATGGCAAGGTGACAAAATACGCAACAGGTCCCTAAGCGTCATCATGAAAGGATCGCAAATGAAAGTCGCCGTTAAGGTTGTTATTCCACTCCTGTTTGGGTGCGCGATCGCATCGGCCCAGGAGCCGAAAAAAACGGATCCGTGCGCCGATGCGCAGAGCCAGGCTGAGCTGAACATCTGCTGGGGCAAGGAGTATAAAGCCGCAGATGCCCGGCTCAATAAGGTCTATGGGCAATTCGCCTCGAAACTGAACGACGAAGAGAAAGTGCAACTTAAGAATGCGCAACTGGCTTGGCTCAAATATCGTGACGCGAACTGCGACTTCGTCGCCGACGAGTACAAAGGCGGCTCGATGCGGCCGATGATTGCCGCCATCTGCCTCGCCGATGTCACCAACAACCGCACGACCGAATTGAAAGCTCAAATGAAGGAGCGCGAGCAGTAATCCGAAACATGCTGACCAACAAGAATGGAATTATTTTTGGTGTTGCCAACAAGCGCTCAATCGCGTGGGCCACCGCACAAGCGCTGCATGAAGCGGGCGCACGTTTGGCGTTTGCTTATCAAGGCGAGCGGCTGAAAGAAAACGTTGAGAGTCTCACAAAGGCTGAAATGCCTGACTCGCCTTTGTACTCGTGCGATGTGACGAAGCAGGAGGAAGTCGACGCGACATTCAAACGCGTGGGCGAAGAATTTGGGCGGCTCGATTTCCTGATTCACAGCATCGCGTTTGCGCCACGGGAAGCGCTCGAAGGCGAATACATGAAGGTCGACCGCGACGCTTTTCTTGCTGCTTTGGAAATCAGCGCGTATTCGCTGACGCAACTGGCGCGGGCCGCAGCGCCATTGATGACCGAAGGCGGCAGCATTGTGACGATGACTTTTCATGGAGCCGAAAAGGTTTATCAGGGCTACAACGTGATGGGTGTCGCCAAGGCCGCGCTCGAATCAAGTGTAAGATATCTCGCCGCGGACCTCGGGCCGAAGAACATTCGCGTGAACGCCGTTAGTGCAGGCCCAATTCAGACGTTGTCTGCGCGCGGCGTCGCCGGTCTATCGACGATGCTCAAACATCACGCCGAACGCTCTCCGCTGAAACGAAACGTCGAAGTGCGCGAGGTGGGCGACACCGCGCTGTTTCTTTGCAGCCCGCTTTCGTCCGGCATCACCGGCGAAACGATTTTCGTCGATTGCGGCTATAACATCATGGGGCTTTGATTGTGAATAACGACGACTACCGAAATGTTCCCGGCGGGACTCATGACGAGCGTCTGCTGGAAACGCCACACCCCGACGAGTTTCTGCACACCGACACGTGGCGCGTGTTCCGCATCATGGGCGAGTTCGTGCAGGGATTCGAGGACCTCGCGCACATAACCAACGGCGTCGCGATATTCGGTTCAGCCCGCACGTCGCCGGATGATCCTGTTTACAAGGCAGCGCAGGAAACCGCCGGTCTCTTGGCACGCGCGGGGTTTGCCGTTATTACTGGCGGTGGGCCGGGAATAATGGAGGCCGCGAACCGCGGCGCGTTTGAAGCGGGCGGCATCTCGGTCGGTTGCAACATCGAATTGCCGCACGAACAAAAATCCAACGATTACCTCACGCTTTCACTGAAATTTAAATACTTCTTCGTGCGCAAGATGATGTTCGTGAAGTACAGCGATGCGTTCATCATCTTTCCCGGCGGCTTCGGCACGCTCGATGAGCTCTTTGAAGCGCTCACGCTGATTCAGACGGGCAAGATTCACAATTTTCCGGTGGTGCTTTACAGCTCGGAATACTGGAGTGGCATGTTGGAATGGCTGAAGGGGCCGATGCTTCGCGAGGGCAAAATCATTGATGAGGACTTTCGGCGGCTTCACGTTGTTGACTCGCCCGCCGAGATTGTCGAGATCGTTTCCCGCAACAAAAGCGCGCTGTCGAATATTAGTTAGCGCCGCTTCTCACGACGCAAAAGTTATTCAGCGCCAACGTTCTCAACCAACCACGCGCGATACGGTTCCGAGACGGCCGACATCGACACTGCGACAATCTCAGGCGTTTCGTAGCTGTGAATTGCGCGCACAGCTTTTTCCAATTCCGCGAATTGCGCCGCGGTTGTCTTGGCCAGAACCAGCACTTCCTTCTCGTGCTGAACTTCACCTTTCCAACGATAGACTGATTCGATTTCCGGCAGGACTTGCACGCAGGCAGCCAATTGCGAGCTGACCAGGTGATCGGCGATGCCTCGCGCCTCGTCAGGGCTCGCGGCCGTCATGAAGACAACGATCGCGTCTGTCATTCCGCTTCTGTTTCGTCTTCAATTTCGTCTGCGGGGCCGGTCAGCGGTGATGTGTCGTCGCCAAAAAACGAGGCGTAGAGTTCCCTTGCCTGATCGAGATCGCGTTCATCCACCAACACGGCCGCGCCGGGCGACACTGCGGAAAACACTGGCGAGAACGCGTCATTTCCGCCCGACTGCACGACTGACCGCACGCCGTTCTGCCGCATGATGTCGTTGACCATTTCAGCTTCCATGGGCGAAGACAACGTGTGCAGCGTGACAAATTTCGCTTCACTGTCATCTTGCGCGCCGCCTTCGGGCGAAAGTCGCTCGACCAATTGAGCGCCATCGTCAGGACAGGTGTTGATTCCGCTTTCGTATTCAGATTCGCAGACTGGACAAAACATAGTTCTCCATTCTCAGGCAGTTTGATAGACGCGTTCTGATTTTACCGGCGCGGCCAGCAGTTGTTCCAGTTGTCGCCAGACCTTGTTCGGCTCGACCTTTTCAAAACAAGCAGGTTTGAAATCGCTCTTCGTGAACGAGCAGACACTTTCATGACAACCAACACACTCGAAGTCAGACTGGATGTGAATCTGATTCTCGCCAATCGCGCCGCACAAGTTCGGATCGGTGGCGCCATACAAAGTAACCGACGGAACGGCGAGCGCGGCCGCAATGTGACTCAGGCCAGTATCCAGTCCAATGGTAGCTGCGGCGCCAGCAATGATTGAAGCCTTTTCGGAAATCGACAGCTTCGGCAAGACGATTGTGTTCGCGTGGCCGTTCGCGATGCGCAGAGATTGTGCGCGCTCGGCTTCGCTCCCCCACGGTAGCACGATCGAAAATCCCGCTGTCGTCACACGCTCAGCCAGGTCGCTCCAATACTGCTCGGGCCAATTTTTTGATTGCCAACTCGTGCTGTGAATGAAAACCACGTAGGGTCGACCGACATTGAGCGCAGGCGACGCCAGCCGCTCACGTTGAATTCCATAATCGATCACCTGTTCATCGTAGGAATACGACAGCGCCTGCGAGAGCAGTTTCCGCATGCGCGTCATTGAATGAACGCCTTTGGCGACCGCATATCGATGGCGATAAACGAGCTGCGCGCCCCATTCGCGCGCAGACGCGCCGTCATATCCGTGACGCGCGCCCCGAGCCAGACGAGCGACGAATGCGCTTTTGAACTCGCCCTGCAAGTCGACGATCACGTCGTATTGTTGAGATCGAATCGATCTCAACTCTTCTCTAATTGCAGCGCGTCCGCTCGCTGATGTCAGACCCCTTCGCCAACGACGAAGATCAACAGGAAATACTCGATCAACGTGCGAATGCCAAGCGGGAATATCAGCAAACGCTTCATCGACCGCCCAATCGAATCGGATTGCTGGATGTGCGCGTGCAGCGTCCGTAAGCGCCGGCAGCGTATGCACAACGTCACCCATCGATGAGAGTCTGACGATTAGAACGCGCATCGGTGACAAGAATACCGGAAAATCAGTTGGAATGCGCCATTTGCGGAAGCGAAATCATCGCGAAGCGAACCCTTTGGGTCATATGGCCCGCACCGCCCGCTCAAACGGAATCTCTTCGAAGTTAGTGAACCGTTTGAAGTCGCGAAAGCGTTTATTGATCTCGTCGTGAGTCAGACGCTGGACGCGCTCAGTGCCAAACTCTTCGACGTTGAACGACGCCATCACCGAGCCAAAGATCATCGCCCGGCGCAGCGCCGCTTCATCGAGCTTTTCCTGACTGCCGAGATAGCCCATCAAGCCTCCGGCGAAAGTGTCTCCTGCACCAGTCGGATCAAAAACTGATTCCAGCGGGTAAGCGGGAATTGCAAAGTACTCGTTCTTCGTGAACATCGCCGCGCCGTACTCGCCGCGCTTCACAATCAGAGTGTGCGGACCCCACGAAAGGATTTTGCGCGCAGCCTTGATCAAATTCGGCTCTTCTGCAAGTTGCCGCGCCTCAGCGTCGTTTACGATCAGCAGGTCAACGACTTCGATTGTCTTCTGCAAGCTGTCGCGCGTTGTATTGATCCAAAGATTCATCGTGTCGAGAGCGACCAGTTCCGCGTGGGGAACCTGTTCGCGCACGCGGCGCTGCAGGTCCGGCTGAATATTACCAAGGAAGACCAATCGTGAATTCTTCGAACCGTCTGAAAGTTTTGGCTGAAAACCGGCAAACACATTCAGATGCGTATCCAGCGTGTGCGCGACATTCAAGTCGTACTCGTAGCGACCAAACCAGCGAAAAGTCTTGCCGTCAGCAACAACCTCCAGGTCAGTCGTATCAACGTTGCGGCGCTCAAACACTGCGCGCTCTTCGTCACCGAAATCACCGCCGACGACCGCAACCACGCGCACCTCACTGAAGAAGCTGGCCGAGATCGAAAAGTGAGACGCCGACCCTCCGAGCATCTGCTCGCGTTTACCAAAAGGAGTTTCGACTGAATCAAAGGCGACGGAACCGACGACGAGAAGGGACATGTCTGGATTTTCGATTTCTGATTTTAGATTTGGGATTTTGAACTGAACGAACGTAGCGCCTCCACTGCCTACTGCCTACTGCCCACTGCTCACTGCCCGCTTGCTACTGCCCACTGCTCTTTGGCTTCGGTCCACCGAGCGCGCGGAGCGCGTCTTCTGCTTGACCGCGAAAAGAACTTTCTGGATAACTGTTCACCAACTGCGAAAAGTAATCGCGCGCCATGTCGCGAAACTCGTCGGGCGTGGGCGTGCGTTTGGTCTCGCCTTCACGAACCACGTAGAGCGAGGGTTTCTGCCTCCCCTTTCCTGCAGCGAGGTTGAGGCTGCTTTCACCCGCGATATACAAGACCTCGTCAATCTTATAGAACGTTGGATTGGCTGCTTTTATTTCTTCGCACCGCTGTAGCGCCGCCACGTAAGCTTTCTTCAGTTTGAAATAGTGGCGCGCAACTTCAAGGTTGTGCAGCGAATCCTTGTCCAACTCCAAATCACGGCTGGCCTGCGGTCCCTGCTTCGCGCCGCCCTGCGCGTAAACGATCGACTGCACGCCCAGCAGAACCGCCATCAACGTTGTCAGGAACAGAATCTTTCTCATATCAACTCCAACTCGAAAACTGAGACTACTTCCCGTACTTACCAATGATGGCTTGCAGCTTCCGCACGGTTGCTTCCGGCCAAAGGTCAGGCGCGGTAAAGATCGCATTTTTCAGCGCGGAACCGCATTTACAATCTCGTGGTTGACCGGACAGGGTTTTGACCGCGCCCTTGATGATTAGCTGTGCATTTCGCACATTCTGACTCAAGTACTCGATCACCGTTTCTACTGTCACAGCATCATGTCCAGGATGCCAGCAATCGTAATCGGTCACCAGCGCCAGCGTCGCGTAACAAATCTCCGCTTCGCGCGCGAGCTTCGCTTCCTGCAAGTTAGTCATGCCGATGATATCCATGCCCCACGAACGATAAACGTTGGATTCGGCGAATGTCGAAAACGCCGGCCCTTCCATGCAGATGTACCTTCCGCCGCGATGTACGTTGACATTCGTCTCTTTGCACGACGCTTCGAGCGCGTCTCCCAGTGATGCACAGACGGGATGCGCGAACGCAATATGCGCCACGATGCCTTCGCCGAAGAAGGTTGATTCGCGAACTCGACCGCGCGTCCGATCGAAGAACTGATCGGGAATCACCATGTCGAGCGGCGCGTACTTTTCCTGCAACGACCCAACTGCCGACGCGGACAGAATTTGCTCAACTCCGAGTAGCTTCATCGCGTAGATGTTCGCGCGAAACGGAACCTCTGTCGGGGTGAACCGATGGCCAACACCGTGTCGCGGCAGAAACGCAACCCGCTCGCCTTCAAGCGTCCCGAGAATAAACTTGTCAGAAGGATTTCCGAACGGAGTCTGGACTTCGATCTCTTCGACGTCCGTGAGTTCGGGCATCTGATACAGCCCACTGCCGCCCATGATTCCGATTTTTGCTGCTGTCATGATCTACGCATAAGTTAGTCGACCTTTTGGTTCCGGAATTGGGCGTCCCAGTTCGGTCGCTGTTTCAATCCACTCTTGAATAATAGTTTCGGCATTCGCGAGCGCTTCTTGATAGGTAGAGCCATCAGCCATACAGCCCGGCAATTCGGGAACTTCAGCGAGATACGCCTGGTCTTCTTCGCTCCAATAGATGATCACTTCATACTTACTCATACATCTCCTCCCAAGCGGTACTTTAGGATTACTTGTCGCACTTGCTTCACCTGATACGACTTTGCCTTGGCCCCTTTTGGTTGTAGGTTCAGTATTTCTCCAACGCCTGAACGAGTAAAGATGTGGTGACTACCCTTGATGCGCTCCTCAAACTCAAAACTTCGCAGAAGTCCTAACAACTGGTTGAAATTGATATTCGCATCAGCCCGACCGCTGAGAACTTGTTCGAGGAACTTCGTCTTTTGAGACATACGGAACGCTAGACATATTCAGCCCGAAAGCCTTTATCACTCGGAACTATTCTACCTAAAGGCTGCTCCGGATCGTGATAAAACAAACACGTCCATCTTTCGCGCGCCGCTTGCGGCAACAACTTCTTTTTCGCCTCCACCGTTTCGACCGGATAAAGGTCGTAACCCATCACCCACGCGAACGGCACGTGCGCGCGCATCGGGACCAGGTCCGCAAATCCAAACAGCGTCCGACCGTTCTGTTGCAAGCGCCAACACTGCATTGAACGATTGTGACCTGGATACGTTTCCATCGTTAGTCCCGGTACGACCTCATAACTCGCAGGCTTAAGTTCCAATTGTCCACTCTCTTTCAACGGCCGCCAGTTCTCAGGAAAATAGCTCGCCTTGTCACGATCGGTTGGCGACTCAGCGTGTTCGTACTCCGCCTGAGATATGAAGTAGCGCGCCTTAGGAAACTGCGGCACGGCTTTCCCTGACTCGTCCAACTTTGTATTCCCGCCGGCGTGATCGAAATGCAGATGCGTGTTAACCACAATCGTTACTTCTTCCGGCGTCACGCCACCAACGTCTTGCACTGACTCAGCCAGACTCCGCCGGCGATCGATGCCGTACATCGCCCGATGCTTCTCGGACCATTTATCGCCGATGCCAGTCTCGATCAGCACCCGCTCGTTGCCCGCTTCGATAAACACGCAGTTCATGCTCATGCGAATCCGATTCTGATCGTCCGGGGGGCAGAATTTCGACCAAAGGTTGCGCGGCACAACGCCGAACATTGCCCCGCCGTCGAGTCGAAACTCACAATCAGGTACGATTTCGACGCGATAGTCGCCAAACTTCATCGCCAAAAAAGATTAGCGCTTCTTCGGTGAGCTCTTGCCTCTCGGAGCCGGAGATGAAGTTGCCGGTGGCGCCTCGGGCGCGAACGGCAGCCCCTGTTGCATCTGCGGCGGAGGCGGCGCTTGCACGGCAAAGTTATCAGCAATCGTGATGTGGCCGCTCTGTCGCTTCACGATTTCTTCGATGAGCTTCTTCTCTTTCTCTTGCTCGGCCTCCTGGGCGGCTTGCTGCGGATCGCCATTGCGACGACCTTCGACTTTTATGATGTGAAAGCCGAATGGTGACTCGACGATCTCGCTGGTCTGTCCCGTCTGCAAAGCGAACGCCGCCTTTTCGAACTCTGGGACCATGCGACCGCGACCAAACCACCCGAGGTCGCCGCCACTCTCTTTGCTGCCCGGATCGGTGGAGTATTCCTTCGCCAGCGATTCAAAGCTCTCGCCTGCCTTCACGCGCTTCAAAACTTCTTCCGCTTTCACGCGCGCCTGAGCTTTATCCAGCCCTCCTTCAGAAGGAGCGTCCGGCGATTTGATCGAGATGAGAATGTGGCGCGCGTGCACCTGCTCTTCGGGATGCGTTTTGAGGTATTCATCGATCTCCGCCTGCGTGGCCTTTACGGATTTCGCCAGGCTCTCTTCTTCGTACATCGAGGCAAGCAGACGCGCTTGTTGCAGCATGATCTGCAACTGCACCTTTCGTTGCTGATCGATGCCGGCGGCAACTCCGCGACGTTCGGCAATCAGCACTTGCCCAAACTGCTGCCGGATTTCCTTCATCTGCTCTTCGGGAATTTGTTGCCCCTTCATCATCGGATTGCGCGCTTGCGCGTCGGCAATGAATTGCTTCAAACGCTCTTCCTGACCCGGCTCTTTGAAAAAGTTTTCGACCTCTGCGTCCGTCACCGGCCCAGCCGCCTGCGTTTGCGAGTAGTTTTGAGAAATGAGGAACGCGCGCATCAACTCGAGCTGACGCTTGACCTCGGGACGGTTCGCGAAACCCTTAGCGCGAGCTTCCTCTGCGACCGCAAACAGCTCGCGAACATTTTTCGCGAATTCTCTACGCGCGGCGTCGTCCGAAGCCAGACGCATGCGCATCTGCGGCGCCTGATCGGCGGCAATCAGCGACATGTCATCGGCGCTAAGATTAATAGCCGCGGCGTGACTGGCGCGCACCTGCCAAAAAATCAGGCTAACGGAAAAAAGAATGCCGACACCGGCGGCAATCCAGGCTTTGGTAATTGAGTTCAAAACAAAATCCTTTCAAAATAGAAAACCGAGGGTCTACGGTTTTGGATCTTCTACAAGTTCCAGCAATACGCCTCCGGTCGATGATGGATGAATGAAGGCGACAAGGCAACCGCCCGCGCCCGTTCGCGGCTCTTCATCGATTAACCTGGCGCCCTTCGCTTTCAAATCGTCCAAAACTGAGCGAATGTCTTCGACGCTCACCGCGATATGATGGATGCCAGCCCCACGCTTCTCGAGAAACTTTGAGATCGGCGAATCCGGCGACATCGGTTCGAGCAATTCCAAACGCGATTCGCCAACCGGTAACATGCAAACGCGCACTTTTTGTCCCGGCACATCTTCAGTGTGGCCCGCCTGCAATCCGAGCAGATCGCTCCAGACTTCCGCAGCGCCGTCGATGCCACTCGTGGCGATGCCGATGTGATGAATCTTCATAACAGCAGATGTCAGAGATCAGATGTCAGATGTCAGTAAGCGACCTCACGCGTCCCTAACGGTTGGTTCTGACGTCTGACATCTGACCTCTAATCTTTGACCTCTGGTTTCATCAGCTGCTCCACCGCCGAATATGGATCGCGCTGTTTTGATGCGACTTCCGCCGCCAGTCGATCGAGCTTCTCGACCGCGCCGTTTCCATTCAGCGCCCGCTTCACCAGTTGTTCGCGCAGTAACTCGAGAATCCGCCAACGCGCAATGGCGCGACGGCGTTCACTGGTTTCCGGACGTGACTGCTGAAACTTTCGGCACTGCTCGATCGCCGCAGCAAGCTCTTCAATGCCTTTACTCTCAGTCGCAACCGTCTTCACGATCGTCGGTTGCCAGGCATCTTCGCGCACTGCCAACATCAGCAGGCCCTGCAACTCTTTTTCGGCACGCAGAGCGCCCTCACGGTCTGCTTTGTTCAGCACGAGCACGTCACCGATTTCCATGATGCCGGCTTTCAGCGTCTGTACGTCGTCGCCCATGCCGGGAACCAGCACCACGGCGCAAACATCGGCGGTCTTGACGATCTCAACTTCGTCCTGTCCAACGCCGACAGTTTCAACCAGAATCTTTTGATAACCGGCAGCATCCAGGATCGCCACGGCGTCAACCGTTCCGCGCGCCAGACCGCCGAGATTTCCACGCGTGGCCATCGATCGAATGAAGACGCCCTTGTCCAGCGACAGCGTCTGCATCCGAATGCGATCGCCGAGAATCGCGCCGCCGGAAAAAGGACTCGACGGATCGACGGCGATGATACCGACGCGCTCGCCTTTTGTTCGATAGAACGCCGCGAGCTTGTCCACGATCGTTGACTTCCCAGCGCCGGGCGCGCCGGTTATTCCGATCACCAACGCCCGGCCGGTGCGCGCAAACACGTCTTTCATCAATTCCGAAGCATCAGGCGCACCGTCTTCAACTCGTGAGATTGCGCGAGCGACTGCATTCGGGTCGCCGGAAGTGATGCGATCGATGAGCGTAGTCATTTGAACGTCAGGCCTGTTTGAGAATTTCGCGCGCGATGATGATCCGTTGAATCTCGGAAGTGCCTTCGCCGATCGTGCAGAGCTTCGAGTCGCGCCAGTATTTTTCCGCCGGATAATCCTTGGTATAGCCATAGCCACCGTGAATTTGAATTGCTTCTTCGCAAACCTTCACGCTGATCTCGGACGCAAACAGCTTCGCCATCGACGACTCCCTGGTAGTCTTCTTCCCTCGATCCTTCATCCACGCGGCCCGGTACATCAGCAGCCGCGCGGCGTCGATTTGGGTCGCCATGTCGGCGAGCTTGAATTGAATGGCCTGAAATTCGCGAATCGGTTTTCCGAATTGCTGTCGCTCGCCCGAATACCGGAGCGCCGATTCGTAAGCGCCCTGCGCGATGCCGACGGCCAACGCCGCAATCGAGATGCGGCCACCGTCGAGAATTTCCATCGCGTTCACGAAGCCCATGCCTTCGTCGCCAACGCGATTCTCATCCGGCACAAAGCAGTCTTCAAAAATCACACTGGCGGTTTCCGATGCGCGCAGCCCCAGCTTGTTTTCCTTCTTTGAAGGCGAAAAGCCTTTCATTCCCTTTTCAAAAATGAAGCCGGTAATCCCTTTGCTGTGCTTCGAACGATCGCTGGAGGCAAACGCGACACAGGTATCGGCGTGAATCGCGTGCGTGATGAAGTTCTTCGCGCCGTTGATGACCCAGCCGCCGTCTTTCTTCACCGCGGTCGTTCGTGTCCCCGATGCGTCCGAACCTGCACCGGGCTCGGTCAATCCCCATGCGCCGAGGTGTTCACCATTCGCGAGCGGCACCAGGTACTTTCGTTTCTGCGCTTCGGTGCCGTACTGGAAAATGTGATTAGAGCAGAGCGACGTGTGGGCCGCTACCGATATCCCAACTGAGCCATCAACCCGCGACAGCTCGTCGATGACCGTGGCGTATTCGACGTAACCCAGTCCCGCGCCACCGTATTCTTCCGGAAAGATGACACCGAGCAGACCCAGCTCTGCGAGCTTCGGCTGCAATTCAATCGGAAAATGTTGCGTTTCATCCCATTCGCTGACGTGCGGCGCGATCTCACTTTCGGCGAACTCGCGCACGCTCATCTTCATTTGTTGCTGTTCTTCAGTAAGTTCGAATTCCATTAATAATCGCTTTCGTCTCAGCGCGCGTTCGCCACACACTGAAACGACAGGCCTAAATGCCTGTCGTCATCACTATCGAACAGTCATTGTAACCTAACGCGATGAAACTCGCAGTCCTCGGCGAAGCTGTTTCGAGTCACGATGAGAATTAGCGGGTCGATAGAACCTCCTGACCTCGATTGGCGTAAGCAATCGCCAATCGCCTGGTTTCAATTTCGAATTAGTCAGCGGGCCGATTTGAATGCGGGAAAGCTTCAACACTGAATGGCCGATCGCGTCGAGCATGCGACGAATTTGCTGATTGCGGCCTTCGTGCAACGTGACTTCAAACCAGGCATTCACGCCCGTCTCCTTCAGCCGTCGAATTTCTGCGGGCGCCGCGCGATGGCCATCGTTAAGCCGAACTCCGCGACGTAAGCGTGCAATCGCGTTCTCGGACGGAATGCCTTTCACCTTCACCTTGTAAATCTTCGGGATGCGATTGCGCGCCGCCGTAACGTGATTCGTGAATTCGCCATCGTTCGTCAGCAATAACAGCCCTTCCGTATTGAAGTCCAGACGCCCCACCGGATGCAGTCGTCCGAGCGACGACGGAACCAGATCCGTGACCAGCGGGCGACGCTTCGGATCGGATAAGCTGCTCAGATAGCCCTTTGGTTTGTTGAGCAACACATAAACTTTTTCACGCGGCTGGAGCAACGGATTGATGAGACGTCCGTTTACTTTGATGTGATCGGTCCCGGGATCTGCTTTCGTGCCGAGCTCGTTAACGACCTTCCCGTTGACCGTCACCCGGCCGGATGTGATTAGTTCTTCTGCGTGACGGCGTGAGGCGATGCCTGCGGCGGCAATTATCTTTTGCAGGCGCTCTTGCATTTGAAGTGGTCGATCATTCGTTTCTGACGTCGCCGGCGAGGTCCTGAAAATCTTCAATGCTCGGAAGCTCGGACAAATCTTTCAGGCCAAACTGAATGAGAAACTCTTTTGAAGTCCCATACATCATCGGCCGTCCGACGGTTTCTTTGCGACCTTTCGCGACAATCAGCCGCTTGTCGAGAAGCGTTTTGATCGCCGAGGGCGATTGCACGCCGCGGATTTCCAGAATCTCGGGGACCGTGACGGGTTGTTTGTAGGCGATGACCGCCAAAGTTTCCAATGATGCGAGCGACAGCTTCGCGCTCGGCTTCGATTTCAAATACGCCCGGACATGTTCGTGATGCTCAGGCCGAGTCGAAACCTGCCAGCCGCCTGCGATTTCGCGCAGTTGCAAACCGCCGCTGCGGCCTGAGTATTCCTCGACCAGCGACCGGATCGCTTCGTCCACCGCGGACTGATCGACGCGCAGGACTCTCGCGATTGTCTTCGAATCAAGCGGATCGTCTGCGACGAAAATCAAAGCCTCAGTGATCGCTTTCAACTCCGAAGACGAGATTTCCCGAGTGCCTTCGATTTCGTCGGATTCAACCATCTCGGCGAGATCGGCTTCAGCTTCTTTCGCGGCTTTTGCTTGTTCGCTCATAACTCTGTTACGCCGGGTTTACTGCTCGCGCAGTGATTTCGCCGAATGTCTCCCGCTGCGTCAACGAAATCTCGGCCAATCGCACCAGTTCGAGCACCGAAAGAAATGCGACGACCAACTCGCGACGCGACTTGGCTTGCTCAAAAAACTTCATCACGTTCAGTTCACCCGCCGAGCGAACCATGTTCCGCAGGCGTTCGATCATTTCAGCCATGGTAACTTCCTCGCGCTCTATTTCCATCAGCACTTCTTCTTTGTGCCGCGCGAGAATCTTTTGAAAAACGGTCAACAGGTCGAACAATCCAACGGCGACTTCCGGGTTGTTTTTGTCGGTTTCGATCTCGGCCCGCATGAACACGGCTCGTTCTACAGTCGCGCGCGACCAGAGCATTTCCGCCGCCGCTTTGAATTTTTCGTGCTCGAGCAGACGATTGACGAGGTCTGCCCTTGGATCCTCGACTTCCTCTTCGGCAGCAAACGGATCGCGCGGCAAAAGCATGCGCGACTTCAACTCGATGAGCTGCGCCGCCATCACCAAAAAGTCTCCGGCCACGGCCAGATCCAGCTCCTGCATCAGGTTGAGATAACGCAGGTATTCGTCTGTGATTCGCGCAATCGGAATGTCGTAGATGTTCACTTGATCTTGCCGGATTAGGTACAGCAGCAGGTCCAGCGGGCCTTCAAATTCGCCGAGCGTTACTCTTAGCTGATCAGTTTCGCGGTCGGGAGCGATTGCCGGCGCAGCACCCGCGACACTGATCGCCGGCGCGGTTTCCGCCACGGGTTCAGTTGGGTTTGTCACCGTGTCGTTGGGTTCGGAATGCTCCATTATTTTCGCGCACCAATCAATCCCATTTTCGTTTTCGCGTCCGCAAGTGTCACTCGCGCGATGCCCTGCGCGTGCGTCGCGCCACGTTCCAGGATCGCGTTCAGTTTACCATCATCAATCGCTTTCACGCGCTCCTGAATCGGCTTCAGAAATTCAACCGTCACATCGGCGAGTTCTTCTTTCAGCTTCGCATATCCATTGCCGCTGAAATGTTCTTCAATTTCATCTGACGTTTTGTTCGTCAGCAGTTGATAAATCGTCAGCAGGTTGTTGATCGCCGGCCGGTTTGGATCGAACCGAATGTCCGTTCCCGAATCGGTCACCGCACGCTTGAATTTCCGCCGCACGGCATCGTCGCTGTCGAGCAGCATGACGCAGCCGGCTTCGCTCTCCTCGTCAGACTTCGACATCTTCTTCGTCGGATCAGCCAGAGACATGATGCGCGCGCCGACTTTGGGAATAAACGGGTCGGGCACGCGGAAGGTCTCGCCGTAATCCCGGTTGAACCGAATCGCAATGTCACGCGTCAACTCAAGGTGCTGCTTCTGATCTTCGCCGACCGGAACCAGATCCGTTTGATACAGCAGAATATCGGACGCCATCAACACCGGATAGTCGAACAAGCCGACGCCGACGTTCTCTTCCTGCTTGCGAGCTTTGTCTTTGAACTGGGTCATTCGTTCGAGTTCCGACATCCGCGTCACGCAGTTCAGCAGCCAAGTCAGCTCCGCATGTTCCGGAACATCAGATTGCACGAACACGGTCGAGACCTCCGGATCAATTCCGACCGCGAGATAAATCCGTGCAAGCTCGCGGGTCTTCTCAACCAGCATCTTCGGATCTTGAGGCAGCGTAACAGCGTGCAGGTTCACAATGCAGAAGAAGCTCACGTACTCGTGCTGGAGCGCCACCCAATTGCGCAGCGCGCCAAGGTAATTGCCGAGATGAACGTTTCCGGTCGGCTGCGCGCCGCTGAAAATTCTTTTCATATCGTTACGTCCCGATCAGGACGAGCTTTACCCCAAGAGGCATGAAAATCCTGAAGATCACACCAAATATGCCGGTGAACATCGCCACCATCAGCAGCAAATAGCCAAAACGCTCGAGCGCATCGAATCCGGACTCGAACTCGGGCGGCAAAATGCTTTGCAGCACCTTGCTGCCATCCAGAGGCGGAATCGGAATCAGATTGAAAATGCCGAGCGCAAAATTCAGCGTAAAAAAGATCGACAGCAAGAGTCCTGCGCCTTCTGCCACCAGCGAGGTGCTGTGCGGAATCACTACGATGCGATAGCCATCCGTGGCCAGCTCCACAAGATTCGCTTCAAACAAGAGTCTCATAACGATCCCGGCAATAATCGCCATGATGAAATTGCAGATCACTCCGGCCGCAGACACCCAGAAATTGGCTACTCGTTTATTTCGCCAGCGTAAGGGGTTCACCGGCGTAGGCTTTGCCCAACCAATCACCGGGATGTGAGTGAAGAAGGCAATCGCGGGAAGCAAGAGTGTGCCAATCGGATCGACATGCGCTACCGGGTTCAAGGTGATGCGGCCTTGCAACCTGGCCAGGTCGTCGCCAAAACGGTTCGACATCCATGCGTGCGCAGACTCATGCACTGAGAGAGAGAAGATCAGCGCTACCATTGAAAGAAGAAACTGACCAATTGCGGTGCCGTCAATGTTGCCCATTAAGGTTTCGAGTGCCTTGAGGTCAAACTGTTAGTGCTCGCCGAACTTAACATCACGCTGTTTAGCGCGTCAAAGACCAGTCCTGCGAAAACAAGAGCCCCTGTATTCCGATCTTCAGTCGGTAAACAGCGTCATTAGTCGCAACCATCATGTCTCCGCCGGGACCGAACGCGAGACCAACGACGTTCATGCCGGCCACCACCAGCTCGGCATCCTTTGCATCCGAAGAAATTCTCACGATGCCACGGCGCCCGCGCAGCGAAGCTGCAACGTACAGATTGCCGTCAACGTCGAATGCCAGACCTTGAGGTCGGCCCAGCCCTTGGTAGAACACGGTTGGGGTGCCGGCTTTATCGAAGCGCGTTACGGAATCGAAGCTCGAGACGGTCGGCCCGGTCACATAAAGCGCGCCGTCGGCACCAAACGCCAGGTGGTAAGCCGAAACCGATGGCTCGTGTTCGGCCCAGCGAACCGCTTCGCCGATCTCATTGACCCGAAAGATCGTTCCGCTACGATCGCCCACCAACAGGTCACCCTCCGCATCGAACGCCAAACCCGTTGCGATGCCGAGATCACTTGCGAATACCGAACACTCCTCCAACGACGACACGCGATAAACTGTGCCGTCGAATCGACTGGTCACAAACATCTGCTGGCGCGGCGAAAACGCAATTGCCGTCGGATTCGTGATGTCGCCCGAAAATTCTTCGACGATGCCTTCGGACGTGATGCGATACAGCGACACCGGCACGTGTTCGCCGCGCGAGCCAGAGCGGGTTACGTAAAGCGATCCGTCGGCGGGATCGAAGGCCGGATTAGCGACCGGATGAAGGTCCCCTGCCAGCCTGGTGCCGATGAGGAACTTTGCAGGTTCGCCGAATTGCGCGGTGTCTTGGCCAAGGCCGATCAGCACTTCACCGCCCTCACTCTCGTTCGGAACCAACGTGAGGATCCGTTGGGCGGAAGCTGCCACCACGTGAGCTTCGACTCCATCTATGACGACGCTTTTTGGATTCAGGTGTTTAGCTGAGGCGAGATCAATCGCAATTTCGCCGCCCGGAATTGCCGCCGACGGCGCGATTCGTTCAATGATCGGGTCATTGCTCATGCGGAACAAAAGCTCATGGTAGCGGCGGCCGCAGACATTGTCGAACCTGCGGCGCTTCGGAACGGAAGACGGCGGAGCTAAAATGAATTCCAGAACTAATGAGGAGTCTGCACGGAAACACTCACGGTCTGAAACCAAACCAACTGCGCCGCATTCAGAAGCTTTACCAGCGCCGCGTCAGTCCGGATCAAATCGTCACCCCTGAGTTTGCGCGGCAGCTAAGCGAATTATCGCATGAAACTAACCGGCAAATTGGCGTGCTTATCGATCGCAAGGGTTACGTCGAGCACGTGATGGTCGGCGATGCGCGGCGCATCGAGTTGCCCGACTTCAAGCGCGTGCGCGTCGCCGCGGACCGCTTTCGCGGACTGCGTTGCGTGCACACACATTTGCGGGGCGAGGAGTTGACTCGCGATGACCTCACCGATTTGGCATTGCTGCGGCTGGACCTGATGGCTGCGATTGACGTCGACGCACGCACCGGCTTGCCCGGTGTTGTGCGCGCGGCGCACATCTTGCCGACCACGCCGACGAATGTCGCCGACAACGGACAGGGCGATCAGTTTGGATTTCTCGAACCGGCAGTTCCAAGTCAACTGCACGTTGATTTCATCGCCTTGATGGATGCGCTGGAAGCCGAGATGGCCCGCAACCGCCGGACCGTCAAGCGCACCGGCGCCGGTGACGCGGCGATTTTGGTAAACGTAACAACCGGATCTATCAGCGAGGCCGAAGATTCGATGGCCGAGTTGCGCGAGTTGTCCTTGTCGGCCGGCGGGGCGGTGCTCGATGAAATAATTCAGCGGCGAGCCGCAATCGATCCGCGCACTGTGATGGGGAAAGGAAAACTGGACGAGCTGCTGATTCGCGCGATGCAACTTGGCGCTGACGCCGTCATTTTCGATCGTGAGTTACAGCCGGCGCAGGTGCGCTCGATCTCCGAAGCGACTGATTTGAAAGTCATCGACCGCTCGCAACTAATCCTCGACATCTTCGCACAGCGCGCGCAGTCACGCGAAGGCAAAATCCAGGTCGAGCTGGCGCAACTCAAATACATTCTGCCGCGCCTGGTGGTCGGGCAGAACTCAGCATTTTCGCGGCTGGCAGGAGGCATTGGCGGCCGTGGACCGGGGGAAACCAAGCTGGAAACGGATCGCCGCCGCGTGCGGGATCGCATTCATCGGCTCGAGAAGGAACTTGCGTCACAGCGTGTTCATCGCGAACAACGTCGGAAAGAGCGGTTGCGTCATCACGTGCCGATTGTTTCGATTGTCGGTTACACAAACGCGGGCAAGTCAACGCTGCTAAATGTGCTGACGGCCAGTCACGTCGTGGCCGAGAAGCGGATGTTCGCGACGCTCGACCCTACGACACGGCGTTTGCGTTTGCCGCGTGAGCGCGAAGTGATCATCAATGACACAGTCGGGTTCATTCGCGATCTGCCGCCGGATCTGTTGGCGGCGTTCCGATCAACGATCGAGGAAATCGCCGGCAGCTCGCTGCTGATTCACCTCGTCGATGCTGCGAATCCGCGGTGGCAACAGCAAATCGCCTCAGTCGATCGCACGCTGGCTGAACTTGAGTTGAACCGCATTCCGCGGCTTCTGGTCTTTAACAAGGCAGATGCGATCGACTCCGAAACTCTGGGCGCAATGCAGCGAGAAATGCGCACGCAGACAGGCGCTGAGAACCTCGCGATCTCCGCAACAAATCCTTCGACACTGGCACCGTTGCTGGAACAAATCGAGGTAGCCACGAGCGTGCGTGGCTTAATCCGAAGCTAAAATTTCGATTTGAGCTTGCGAAAAGTTGTCGGCAAGTCTTCCGACAGCACGCGCGTTTCGCCCACTGTGGACATGAAGTTCGTGTCGCCATTCCAACGCGGCATGAGGTGCAAGTGAAAGTGATCGACCACGCCGGCGCCGGCGGCGCGTCCCAAATTCATCCCCAGGTTGAATCCGTCCGGGTGGTAGACCTCGCGCAGGGCCGCCTGGCAGCGCTTCGCCAAATCCATCATCTCGTCGGTCGTTTCCTTCGGCGCTGAGTCGAATTCGCTGAGGTGCGCATTCGGCGCAATCATCAGATGTCCGCTGATGTAAGGATAGCGATTTAGGATTACGAAATTATTCGAGGCGCGATGCAGCACGAAATTCTTTTCGTCGTCGGCAGGATTCTGCTCGGCGTCGCAGAAGATGCAGCGTTCCTCGTGGGACATTTTGGATGTAGCTGCGGCGATGTATTCGTGCCTCCAGGGACTCCAAAGTCGTTCCACAGGCTTTGCTCCCCCGACGCGACGAGCCCTATCCGATCCCGTTGTCGCCGCTCGTCAGAATCGGCGCCGCCGAGTTTTGATTGATCAGTTCTTTGAGTTCCTTGCCGGCTTTGAAGTACGGAACTCGTTTGGCGGGGATGTTGACCGGCTCTCCAGTCTTCGGATTGCGACCCCGACGCGCGCCGCGGCCGCGGACGCGGAAGCTGCCGAATCCACGAAGCTCGATCTTCTCGCCGTTATTCAAGCTCTGGATGATGCTGTCGAAGACAATCTCAACCAGCCGCTCGGCGTCTTTCTTGGTCAGTTCGGCAGCGTTTGCTACGTCATCAACGAGATCAGCCTTGGTCATGCGATCACCTCGTTCGAAAACGATCAGCTCAAGAAAAGAATTGCCGGATGAGCATCATGTCAGGAATCCTGGCGGCTTAGGTTATCAAACGACCTGCTTTCCGGCAAGGTTGAAGAGCTTGTACAGCAACAGCTTACAGACTTCGCCAGCGCAGCGACGAAGCTAGGACTCGTCGGACTCGTTCGTGGTTTTACTGCTGATGCCGAAATCGGCCAACTCGCCGAGCGACGCCATGCCGCCTCCTGCTTCGGACGTGTAAATCTTCGTTTCGACGATCGGCTCGTTATGACTGGCCGCGCGGGCCGACAATCCGATCTTTCGATTCTCGGCATCGATGCGCAGGATTTTGAAGTCCATTTCCTGGCCTAGCTGAACGGCGTCCTCGGGCTTGTTCACCCGCTCGTCCGACAACTCAGAGACATGACAAAGTCCTTCGAGGTTGTCCCCCAATTCAACGAACGCTCCGAAGCTGGCAAACCGCGCAATCTTTCCTTTGACGACGTCTCCCGGCTTATGCGAAGCGACAAAATCGTTCCAGGCGTTGGGCTCAAGGTCCTTAATCGACAGCGACATGCGGCGATTCTCTGGGTCAATCGCGGTGATCACCGCGTCCACCGCCTGCCCCTTCTTCAGCAGCTCACCCGGATGCTTGATTCGTCGTGACCAGGAAATATCTGAAACGTGAACCAGGCCATCCACTCCGTCCTCTACTTCGATGAACGCGCCAAAATCGGTGAGATTGCGGACTCGGCCATGAACACGATCGCCCACCTGGTATCTTTCCGCGAGTGTGCGCCAGGGATTGTCCTGAACCTGTTTCATGCCAAGGCTGATGCGGCGCGCTTTTGGATCGACGCTGAGCACTTCGACCTCGACCGTGTCGCCGGGGCCAACCAGTTTGCTTGGGTGCTTGACGCGCTTGGACCAACTCATCTCCGAAACGTGCACCAGCCCTTCGACGCCGGGTTCGAGTTCGACGAACGCGCCATAGTCGGTAACGCTGGCAACTTTTCCGGTTATGCGAGTGCTGGGCGGAAACCGCTCTTCGATTGTTTCCCACGGATCGGGCAGTAGCTGTTTGTATCCCAGCGAGACGCGTTCGCGCTCGCGATCAAAGCGGAGCACTTTTACCTGCACCGAGTCGCCGACCTTGAACATCTCCGCCGGATTTTGCAGACGACCCCAGGACATGTCCGTGACGTGCAGTAATCCATCGATACCGCCCAGGTCAACGAACGCGCCGTAGTCGGTCAGGTTTTTTATCTGACCTTCGACGATGATGTCCTCTTCGATCTGGCCGAGCGTATGATCCTTCTTATCGGCATTGCGCTCCTCGAGCACAGCCTTGCGCGAAAGGACGACGTTCGAGCGTTTGCGATTCAGCTTGATGACCTTCGCTTCGATCTCTTTGCCCCGCAACGAATCGAGATTTCGAATTGGTCGCGTGTCTACCTGCGAACCCGGCAGAAACGCCGCGATTCCGTCCACGTCCACACGCAGGCCGCCCTTGATCCTTTCGATCACACGACCCTTAACAGGCGTTCCTTCGTTGAAGGCCTTCTCGACGTCATCCCAGGCACGCAGCCGCACCGCGTCGGCGCGCGAAAGCACTGGAAATCCTTCGCTGGTTTCCATTGCTTTCACCAGCACATCGACTTCGTCCCCGCGCTTGACGGCCACCTCGCCGTTTTCCATAAACTCCGCCGGATTGACTATGCCTTCCGACTTGTAGCCGAAATCGATCAGCACGCCGCGCTCAGTAATGCCGACGACGGTGCCGCGGACGACTTCGCCTTCCTGCAATGCGGACTGTTCCTGCTCGAACTGATCGAGCAGTTGCCCGAAGTCCTCGCTCGAGGTACGACGTTCGTCTTCGTCGCGCTGATCGTCCGCCGGTGATGCCGGCTGATCAGCCTGTGGTGGTGCTTGCTGATCGGTTTGCGCAGCGGCGACACCGGTCGCCAGGTTATTTTCAGGTGAAGGCTGGTGGCTTTCGGCCTCTCCAGCCGTATTGGTTTCGTCAGTGGACATGAACACTCCTGCTTAACGCTTTCGTCGGCGGTCCCGGCAGAGCGCCCGAATACGAACCACTATTTCCTAGCAGCGCGTTTCAGTTGGTGATTGGTCGGAGTAAATTTGAGAGGCGAGCGTTAAGAAGTTGGAAAGAGGTTAACAGTTTCGATTTCCGTCGTGCCCGTAGTCTCCCGCTTGGTCCGACTATCACCGATCGCGTGACCGGATGTTTCGGAATTTACACGTCGCCCTGACTGAGTGTCAAGGCGACTGCAATTGTTTGTGCGGGAAAACTTTGACGGAAATCTAACGAAGTGAATTGAGCGAGGCCTCGCTTCCACGCGAGACGACATAAACACCAGCCGAATGCGAGCCGACAAACAATGTATTCTGATCGCGGGGATCGAGCGCCAGCGCCCAGATTCGCATGCTCGGCAAATGCAGGTCGCGCGTGTCGATGCGTTGCCAGGTCATGCCGCCGTCCGTTGAGCGGAACACGCCACCGCCCTTATCGCTGGTTTGATACGCGTTGCCGGCGAAAATCTCGTTCGGGTTTCGCGGATTAATCAGAATGCTGGTGAAATCTCCGTACGGAAGATCGCCTCCACGCCGAGACCAATGTTCACCAGAGTCATGCGACAGATAAAACGCCTGTTTCGTGCCGACGTAAATGTACGCGGGTCGGGTCGGATCCTGGGCGATAATGTTCACTGGCGAAGTCGCCGGAACGCCCGCTACTTGTTGCCATGTTTCCCCACTGTCTCGCGAAACCAGAACGCCGGAACTCGCCGTGCCGACGAAGATCAGCCGCGGGTCTTGCTGGCTTATCGAAATAGCGTTGGTGCGCGCATCGAAGCCGCGGCCGTAATTGACCCGATCCCAACCCTGTGCCGGGTCGAGTGTGCGATACAAACCTGCGTTCGT
The DNA here is from genome assembly GCA_036001745.1 of Pyrinomonadaceae bacterium. Classification (GTDB taxonomy): domain Bacteria; phylum Acidobacteriota; class Blastocatellia; order Pyrinomonadales; family Pyrinomonadaceae; genus UBA11740. The sequence continues at coordinate 27,114 of DASYTZ010000142.1, read as the reverse complement.
AGCCGCCGCCATTCCCCACTTTCCGTTCGCATCTGAAAAGGACGCGAGCGCGTTGATGGGCTCACTCAAAGTAATCACGTGCGCCAAGGCGTTCGCCGCCACGCTGCCCAAACCCAACGCCGCAATCGTCGCTTCATCCAGCTCGCCAGTCACTGGCAGGTACCGATCGGATTGGAACCGCTTAATCGCGGCAATCGTGCGCTGGCCCATCCGCCCATCGGGAGTGCCGATTTCATAACCAGCGCGATCAAGCGCCTCCTGCGCTTTGCGCACAACTTCATCGGAAGCTTTGGGCGGCGCAACGACAATGCGCTCGCCGGGGCTGCTGGGGCGCTGTGTACGCGCGGGTGTAGTAGTCCGTGCCGACGCACTCCGAGTCTTACGACGGATGGTCCGTTTCGGCGCCGGTTTCTTGCCGACGATTGTGGACCATGATGCGCCTCGATCGAGCGACCGATAGACCCCCAAGTTTGTTCCCAAATAGATCGTGCTTGGATTCCGCTCGTCTTGCAGCAGAGCATAGCCAATCAGACGCGGCGGCATGTTGCGCATGGATGGCTGCCAGGTGCTGCCCCCGTCGTTGCTCACGAAGAAGAATCCGCCGCCTGTCGTGGTGTTAATTGTCGTCGCATAAACGCGGTTCGGCATTTCCCTGTCGGGAACAATAGTGTTAACGAACCTGCCACTGAAGCCGGAGTTCGTCGGCACAAAGTTTCGGCCGCCATCGCGCGAGACCATGACGCCGTAGTTATTCGTGGCGATATAAACCGTATCCGGCGTGCGCGGATGGACCGCGATCGAATTAATCTCGAGTTGCCGCGACGTGGTGACCATCCACGAATTGTTTTCGCCACCTTTCGCCGAACGCCAGAAACCTTCAGTCGTGCCGGCGAACACGAGCCCGGGAATCGTCGGGTGCTGCAAAATTGCGCGCGTCCGTCGCGACTGCGAAGGGATGCCTTGAACTTTATGCCAGTTGTCACCGCCGTCCGGGGTTTCATAAATGCCGCTGCATGCTGAGGCAATGATGTGATTCGGATTTCGCGGATCGAGGTTGATCGCAAAAATATCGGAGTCATCGATGATGCCGTTCTTGATGATGCGCCACGTTTGTCCGCCATCCGTCGATTTGTAAGGCAGGTACCACGTGCCCGCGTAAATAATGTTGGCGTTGCGTGGATCGATGGCGAGTGATTCCACGTGCACCAGGCCCGGCGTGTTTTGCGTCGGCAGCGCAGTCCAGGTTTCGCCCGCGTCCAGCGAGCGATAGATGCCATTGAATGTTCCGGTGATCAGGAGGTCCGGGTTTTTGTCGGATTGCGTCAACGAGTGAAGCGCTTCATTTCTCAACTCTGGCGACTCACGCCACGTCAATCCTCCATCTGTCGATTTAAAAAAGCCGCCTGGTTCTTTGTGACGGTGCGCCGCCACGTAAAGCACTCTTGAATTTCGGGGATCGACGATGATGTGATCGACGAACAAGCGCGGCCGATTGAGATTGACCAGCAGACGCCAGCTTCGCGCGCCATCGGTTGACGTATAAATCTGGCCGTCGAGCGTCCCAAAGTAAAAGCGGTCCGGGTCGCTGGGATCGACCACGAGCGCGCGGACATCACCACCACTAGGGCCGGTAATCCGCCAATCGCTCGAGTAAGGAACGCCAGTGTCTGTGACGCTCGCGTGAACTGATGAGCGGAGATACGAATTTCCAAGCAGGACAATCGCGAACATCGCGACGACAAGACTGAAGGTAAATCGCTTCATGAGTTAATTCTCTTTCGAATAGGTCTCACTGATTCTCAAGGGGGCCCGCCACTCCGCATTATAAACGTTTGCCGAACTCTTTTCGATAGCGCGGTTGAAGATTTCGCTGCCTGAGGGACTCTGCGGCGCGAAATGGAGTGCGAAAAAGCGAAATGGGCGATGCCCTTTCGAGCATCGCCCATGTTCGGAAGAAGGTCGCGGTCCCGACCATTCGGGACGGCGAACGTTCAAGTTACTCTTCGCCCCTGCGGCCCCGGCGCGGCTTGCGCGGCGCCTTCTTGCAATCCGGGCAAGGCGAAACCGCTCCGGCCGTTTCGGGCGACGGTGGTGTCGCACCCGAGGGCACGATCCACAGCTCAACCTTCAGGTCAGGCATGCAGCCACCATCAACCACCACGATGCGGCCGGCGTCGATGCCGCGCGTGTTGACCAGGTAGTCTTTGGCGCGATTGCCTCGCGTCTGACCCTCGGCGTCGCAAGAGCCGTAGGCAATGATGTAGCCCTGGGCACTCGGATCGTTCTGCAACTCGATCGCGTAGTTGTCGAGTCTGGCCTTCTCATCGTTGAACCGGATGTTGCCATACTCGTCGATCTTCTTCGGCACCCGAATCGGCCTGACCGGAGTCGTGCAGGATGCGGTGCGGTTGCAAGTCGGATCGACGCCGCCGATTTCGACTGTGGCCGTTACTGACTGGCTACCGAGACCCTTGGTATCCACCGTGATCGAGTTCGTGCCCTGGCCACTGGTGATCGTTCCGGCCGAAACTGTCCAGTTGTAGGTTTCAGAAACCGTAGGCGTGCCTTGGTCGAATCTCGCCGTGAATGTTGCCGGCTGACCTTCGTCAACTGCGTCTGAGCAGGTCACTGAAACAGTCGGGCAAACCAGATTCGGTATGCAGTCGTTGCAGTTCGCAATCGTTACGGTTGTGGACGAGAAGCTGATGCAGCCGCAGCCATCATCAACTTCGACCGACGCCGTGTAGGTTCCCGGAGCGAGTCCGCTCAGGTCCCAAGTGACGTTTGCACCTTCACCGGTAATTCTTCCACCCGTCGTGCTGTAGGTGTAAAGCAGTGTATCGCCATCAGGATCTGTTGCCGTTGTTGTCAGCCCAACAGAACTGGTCGCCGTGGTCGGGCAAGCTCCCGAAGAGGAGTGCGTCCCTTCCGGACACGGCATAGTAATCGTCGAGGTTGACGCGGCGAACGCGCTGATGACGGGCGCCTGGTTCGGCAGCACGTCCGGCTCGCGGTTGTTGCGATGTCCGACCCAGAACTGGGCTCCGAATCCGTTCGCATCGTCAGAGAAGTTAAAACCACGCGGGAATCCGCCAGCCGTCGCAGTACGGCTCGTTCCGGGCACGACCACTAAACCACGTCCCGGCACATTGACGTTGGTGATCTGCTGGATCGAAGTGTTGAAATCCTTACCATTGAACAACGACTTGTCCTGCTGGTTGAAATGCATGCGATACCACAAACCAAAACCGAGCCAGCGGTGCGGATAGACCTTCACGCCAGCCAGCCCTTCAACCGGGCTGTTTTCAAACGCATTCGGTGTGCGGCCACCGACATACTGCGTCGAACGCAACTCCAGAATTGGCTGGAAGTACTTGTTAATTGGGAAATCAAATCCGACGCCCGCGATAAACTCGTCTGGGCGGTCCAGCAGTACGAAATCGCCTGAGTTCTTCGGATTGCTGTTGAGAATGTAGCCACCGTTTACCGAGACATTGACTGAACGGCTCAAGCGCGCATCGAGGAAACCGATGAGACCAAAGTCGCCTATGTCGCCACCCGGTCCAGCGCCGCGCTGCATCTGATTGAATCCCGAGAAATCATTAGCCTTGTCAGGCCACCAGCGGTAAAACGGAATGACACCCACACCCAACGGGTTGTTCGGGCCCGTAAATCGCCACTTGGCGCCAAAGACGAAATTGTTAAAGCTTGACTCACCGTAGAGTCGATTGAGGAACGGCGCGTCGGGCAGGTAGCTAGGCGCAATTGTGAACGTCACCGGAACAGTGATTGGGTTTGTCAGGGCAGTAGCCGGCAACGTTTCAGTCGCCAACACGATTCCCGGCAGAATACCGCCGACCGTAGAACCCATGCCCGGGAAGTTGTCCGCCGGGCCAAACGTACCACTGTTAGGCGAGGTGTTAGCGCCGATAGTTGGGCTCGCAGGGCCCGGGCAGCCAGTACTTCCGAGTGGGTTGGGGCCCGTTAAGCCGAGATTTGAAGACGCACCACCGATAAACGGATACTGTACAAATGGCTGGCTGAATGCCGGCCGGAAGACAGCCGTGCCGTTGATGCTGGCGCATCCAGCCGGCAAATTATTCGGCGCCAAAATAATCGCCGCCCCGCTGCCGAGGGACGGGAACTTCAACTGCGAGTTGGGCAGGTAGAAGCCCGAAAGATTCTGCGGGTTGTTAACCTTAATGCCGCGATAGCCGTTGGTCTTGAAGAACAATTCGAGGTGATCGTTCAAGCCGACGTTGAAGCTGAGCGGAACGTCCACTATGTCAACGTTGCCCGGATCACGATCATAATTGCTGTAAGCAATGCTGAACGTGTACTCGCCACGACGGATCGTTTGCCCATCGTAGATAGTAAACAACCCGGTGGGGCCGCCTTCCGGTCCGCCTGTTCCGACTGACGGCGAAACGTTTCTGGGATCATTCTCATTCCTCAGTCGCTGAGCAGACGCAACAGCGGACAATACAAAAATTGCGAGCGCACAAATGAGCACTCTATTCGCGAGTTTCATCGCGTTCCTCCTGCCATGTGGTGAAAATTTTTCTCGGGGCCGAATCCTTCGTGAGTCACTGGCCGCCGAACTTTGAGTGATTTCTTTGCTCGAAGCATCACGCCGCCAGTTAACCCAGGGGACACGGACGCTCGAACTGCAAGCGCCAACGAGAAACGTTAACTAAATTTCCAGCCTCAACCACGCTTGCGCGCCACTTGAGGTCATAATTGAGAGGCACAAAACGAAGAAGCCCTGCCTCCCCTAACTGTTAATACCGAATAATCTAGCGCTACTTTATAAGGAAACTCAGCGCCTCTGTCAACTAGGATTTCCGCGCGCTACGACCATCCCGATATTCAGCGCTTTTCGAGTTGTCGGCGCCTAGCAGAAATACGGTCGAAGCCTACCATTGCCATTTCGTGAAATCAAGACTTTTTCACGACTTAGGGGCGATTTTAATATGTTTTTTCGGTCACGCGTAAATCCCGCGCATGCGCGTGTCGTACGCGACCCGATCGATGGCCAACATGTAGGCCGCCGTCCGGGTGTCCACTGAATGCGCATCGGCATACCGGCACAGGTCGTTGAAGCTTGCGACCATCGTATCTTGCAGCCGCTCGTTTACGACGTCTTCGCGCCAAAAATAACCCATTCGATCCTGTACCCATTCAAAGTATGAAACGGTCACGCCACCTGCATTCGCCAAAATGTCTGGAATCACAAAGACCCCCTTTTCATAAAGAATCTCGTCAGCTGCTGCGGTTGTCGGGCCATTGGCGCCCTCAGCCAGCACTTTGCATTTCAAGCGTTCAGCGTTCTGCGAGGTAATCTGGTTTTCAGTCGCCGCGGGAACCAGCACATCACAGTCGAGTTCCAGCAGCTCGGAATTACTCACATATTGTGTGCCTGAAAATCCTTCGAAGGATTTTGTCGTCTGAAGGTGCTTCATCGCCGCGGGAATGTCGAGTCCCTTCGAATTGTAAATGCCGCCGTGAACGTCGGATATCCCCACGACCTTGAATCCGGCTTCGTGGAAAAGCAGGGCCGCGATGCCTCCGACGTTGCCACTTCCCTGCACCACGATGCGCGTCGTGCTCGGGTTCATCTTGAAGCGTTTCGCCGCTTCCTGAACGACGATCAACAATCCACGTCCGGTTGCTTCGCGGCGTCCGCGCGATCCACCCAGGTCGATCGGCTTTCCGGTGACGACCGCGTTGACCGTGTGACGAGCATGCATGGAGTACGTATCCATGATCCACGCCATCGTCTGCTCGTTCGTGTTCATGTCGGGCGCCGGCACGTCTTTTTCCGGCCCAATGAAATCCAGCAGTTCTGCCGCGTAACGTCGCGTCATTCGTTCCAGCTCACCCTGCGACATTTGCGTTGGGTCACAAATAATCCCGCCCTTGGCGCCACCGAACGGCACATTCACCACGGCACATTTCCAGGTCATCCAAGCCGCCAGCGCGCGTACTTCGTCAATGTTTACGTCAGGAGAGTAGCGAATGCCGCCCTTCGCCGGACCGCGCGCAAAGTTATGCTGAACGCGAAATCCTTCGAACACTTGAATCCGACCCGAATCCATGCGCGTCGGAATGTAAACTTTCAATTCCCGATTGGGCACGCGCATCACGGCGTATAAGTCAGGATCCAATTGCAGCAACTGGGCCGCTCGGTCGAAGCGCGACATCATCGATTCAAAAGGATTCGCTTCTTTTATCTCTTTGATATCGTCAACTAAGGCAGTGGACATACTGATGCTCCAGCGATGACATGTGCAAAGCTTGAGGGATTCTGATGCGCGGATGTTAACTCATGCGTTTACAGCGCGCAACCGCAGGCCTTCTCGCAGCACGCAACGCTCCGCGACGTGTTAACATCGAAGTCAAAACGGTCGGCGCAATCACTTCTTAACAGTCAATGATCAATGTCTCGCAGCGGCGTTTTGGACTTGGCGTTGCGCTCGTTCTGTTTTGCCTGAGCGCGACACTTGCGAGCGTGTGCGCCCAGACTAACCCTCTCGACCAGGACGATCCGGTAAAACTGTTCGAGCGAGGTCAGGATGCTCACGCGAAGAATGATTACAAGAAGGCGATCGAATTCTACGACGCCGCCATCAAGCTGAAGCCTGAATTTCCGGAAGCGGAATTTCAACGAGCTCTGGCGTTGCTGTTTTCCAATCAGAAAGAAGAAGCGCTGAAGGGTTTCAATCGCGCGGTTGAGCTGCGACCGGATTGGGGGTTCGCGTACGCAAGGTTCGGATCGCTTCTGTCCTCTTATTACAACGACGACAAGAACGGGGAGCCGATTCTCCGCCGGGCGATTGAAATCGACCCGCAAAACGTGGAAGCGTTGGTCGCTCTGGCCGACTTGCGGGCGCGCGCCGGCAACATCAACGAGGCCCTTAACCTGAGCAAGGCCGCCACGTCATCAAAGGACGCGACTGGATCGACCTGGCGAAAGCGCTCTTTCATTGAGATAAGAGCGGGAGACAGAATCGCGGCGCTTGCCAGCGTGGACAAAGCGCTATCCATCGATCCGAGTGATTTGGGCGCGCGATACGATCGAGCAAAACTGCGACTAGACGTTGGCGATAAAGCTGGGGCGCTTGAGGATTTGGTTGCGCTGGATCGAGCGGGTCACGGTAACAACGTGCCTGGAGCTTTCGAGCTGGCTCAACTTTACGAGCGCGCGGGGAGAAACGATGAGGCGCTTCGGATGTTGGACGCGCTGCCGGAAAAGGATCGGCACACACCGGAAATCATCGCCTTACGCGCGGAGCTTGCCGGGAGCGATGGATCAACCGCGGAGGAACGCGCTGCCTTTGAGCTAATGCTGGAACGCGAACCGAAGAACGCCGCGTTGCTGGCGCGTCTGGGCGCGGCCTATCGTCGAATCGACCCGTTGAAGTCTCAGGATTACTACTACCGCGCGCTGCAAATCGAGCCGGCGAATTCGAAGTTTGCCATCGGCTATGCCGCCGCTCTGATTCAGGGCCGCCACTTCGCTGAGGCAGTCACGATTCTGCGTCGCGTCATCGCCAGGACGCCGGACGAATACACCGCGCACACCAACCTCGCGTTGGCTCTCTACGAATCAAAGGATTTCCGCGCGGCGATACCTGAGTACGAATGGATTGCAGCGGCGCGGCCTGAATTGGCGACGACTTACTTCTATCTGGCAATCGCGCATGATAATCTCCAGGAGTATCAGGAGGCGCTCGACGCGTACGAGAGGTTTCTGGCGCGCGCGAATCCAGCGACTAACCAGCTCGAGATTGACAAGGTAAACTTACGGCTGCCGGTCTTGCGAGCGCAAATTAAGCGAGGCCAGGGCAAACGAAAAGCGTCTTGATGTCTAATCCTTAGCGGCGAAAACATGCGAATCCGTCTCGCACATACGTCGTCACTTTTTTCCTTCGCAGCCGCAGCTTTCTTACTGTCTACCAGCGCCTCAGCCCAGCCGGCCTTACCACAACTGCCGTCCCCGCCGCCCATGCGTTATGTCGCGCATGATGACCGTGCGCAATTGAACGCGACGAAAGATGCCAAGGCGCGAGTGCGCCTGACGATTGCACTGGCTGAGGCACACTTGACGCACATGGAGGAGCTGACTTCACACAAAATGTTCGAACAGGCATCTGAAGTCCTGGGCAATTATCTGGGACTAATTGAGGAGGCGATGCGCTTCATCGGCGGCATGCCGCGTGACAAGAACAGCACGCGTGATCTCTATCGGCGGCTGGATATTGCCTTACGCGCCCAAATTCCGCGGCTGGCGGTCATGCGGCGCGACACACCGGCAGAGTACTCGCTTCATTTGAAGGCAGCCGAAGAGTTCGCGCGCAACGTGCGCTCCGAAGCGTTAGATTCGTTCTACGGCCACACAGTCTTGCGGGAAGAAGCGACGCAAACGAACGGTGTCAAAAATTCTTCGCCGGAGAACAAGCGGCCGTGAACCACCAATGACTACGCCGGGCTTCCCACTCGCTAACGTCTTTGCCGGTTGCGCGCGTTTGTTAGTCACGTTGCTCGCATTGCCATTGTTCGTGGCACTCGCCGCAGGACAGACACGCGATCACCTCACCGATCAGGAAACCGAGCTGGTCCGATTTCATCAGGAGTTAGATAAACGGATTGAAGTTTTTATCAAAGCGATCGATCGACGCTTCGCGATTATCAATGGTGTCGCTCAACCGAAAACAAAAAAGATCGTGAAAGACGAGCCCGACTGGGGCGACGTTCCGAAAGGCACCCGAGCTGAGTTGGTTGGCGACATTGCCGGCATTCTGGATGAGGCGATCACGAACATTGATGACGTCGCGCGGCGTGACGAGAAGAACCCGCTGATTTCACGTTCATTACGAAAGTTGAGCGCCGCGGCCTCCAGTTACGCGACGCAGCTAACCGCTCTGAGTAAACAAACAAAGGATGATGACGAGCTGTCAGCGATAGAACGAGCACTCGAGAATGCCAATCAGATCATCGAAGTGGGAAGCAAGCTGCCCGCCGAATCCATTGATAAGAAGAAAAAGAACCCGTGACCGCGTTCCGGGAAGATCGTCAAATTCAGAGGAGACCCTTATGAACTGCGAGTTCCGGACTTTCGGTTCACGATTCCAAGCTGTACGTCAAAGTCTGCTGGCGCTGCTGATCGTGCTAGTCGTTCCGACTCTGCTGCTGGGGCAGGCCACGAAAGTCACTTCAACTGAGGGGCACTACAGCGTTATTTTCCCCGCTCCGGCGGAGCGGCAAGTTGAGCCTCCCAAAACCGAGAAGGGATTTACCTATTCGATTGAGATGTACACGGCCACACTCGAAGGGCAGGTGTTTCGAACCGTGTTCACGAGCTATCAAGGCGGGACAGTCAATACTGAGAAAGAGCTCCAGGCCAACGTCGATAATTTCGTCAAGGCCTTGTCGGCAACTGTGACGTCAACAAAGTCTATCGAGTACGCTTCCCCATCGGCCAACATTCCAGGGATCGAGTTTACCTGCGAAACTGATCAGTTAACGTTTCACGGAAAATTCTTTGTGGGCGGCAATGACGTGTGGGGAATAGTCTACGGTGCCCGGAAGGGCTCGGAATCAGACGTAATGAAAGAGCAGTTTTTCCGGAGCCTTGAGATCAGCCGGTCGCGCGCGAAAGGCGAGCATGGCTGATGTCCAGCTCCCCGCGCGAATCGAACGTTTGCGAGCAGCGCCATCCAACTCGATGCCCAAGCTGATTGTGTTTACCCGCGCTTAAGGACCTCAGCCGCACCTTCGATTGCTTCCATAATCCGAGCGGCTGCGTCGCGCGCGTCGTCAGCACGCCCGTCTTCAATCGCCTGCCGCAGATCCGGCAAGGGCAGGGCCGCATATCCAGTGTAAAAACCCGGCGCGTAAATTTGATGCTTGTACCAGCCTCGGCCGCGTAAGCCGCGTCCGTCAATTAGCGCGCGCTCTGCTTGAATCAGCGCATCGTTGATTCTCTGAAGTTTCGTTGCATTTCTTGTCGTATCGTCCAGCAAGTCGCGCCGGCGTTTCTCAATCTTCGCAGCTTCATCTGCCAAATCATTAATGGCATCGAGCAGCGGCCTCTCGTCAACCCAGTCGCCGCGCTTCTTTTGATTCGCCAAGCGCTTCGTTTCCCTTACGAACTCGCGAAGCTCAGCAGCGTAATCGTTGTAGTCGAACGGAAGCGCCGCAGCGCCGGCCAGACGCATTGCGACTGTGCCCCAAATCTGTGCCGCCGCGACGTGATATTGAAATGTAGGATCGCCGAAGTGCGACATCCAGTAGAACGAATCGTAAGCAGAATGGTAGACGCCGTAGTCGCCGCCAAAACTCATGTCGAGCGAAGGAATTCCGAGGTGTTGAAGAAATGGTGTGTAATCGGAACCAGAACCGAGCGGACCGATGCGCGGCGCGGGCACCGGTTTCTCGTTTCCGTTGTTGTCGTACCGATCCGATTCCGAAGTATTCTCCCATGCGCGATCGCGCCACGCTTCATAAACGCTCTTGCCCGTTTTCGGATCGCGAATTTCTTGTGCCGCGCCGCGAATCAATCTCCAAAGTGTCGGCACCGACGACGCACCAAAGTTTGGGCCAGACACGGCGGCGTCCATATTCAGGTACGCAATGGCTTTCTGCTGCAATTCGGCGGCGTTCTCTTCCGCCCATTCAGTCGAGCCGATCAGTCCCTGCTCTTCCGCGTCCCAACTGCACATGATGATTGTGCGCCTTGGTTGCCAACCCGATTTGATCAATTGACCAAAGCCACGGCCGGCTTCGAGCATCGCCGTTGTGCCGCTGTTCGGATCGACTGCGCCGAAAACCCACGCATCACGATGATTGCCCATCACGACCCAACGATCTTTCTCCATGGCCCCGTCGATCGTCGTGATGACGTTCCAAATTGTTTTCGTCACGAACTCAATGTCGGTTTTCAGATGAACCCGCACGTCATTCGTGCCGCCGAGGTGATACGGAAACGCCAGTGCGCCCTGAAATCCTTTCGGGCGCAAAGGTCCACGCAGCGGCTGCAAGAGACGACGCGCGTCACCGTAGGAGATCGGCTGCACCGGGATGTGCGGAAGGTTCGTCGCTTCTTCTTTCTTAATGCGCGGCGTGCCCGGAATCGCCGGAGTTCCCGGCGTCAGAGGATCGCCCGGATGCACGAACAGAAATTGCACGGAACCGCGTTGCGCGGAGCTCTCCGGCCGCCAGGGGCCCTTTGGATAAACGTCGCCCTGCGCGTAGCCATCGTCGGCCGGATCGGAATAGATGAGAAGGGCCCGCGCGCCATTGTCTTCAGCGACTTTCGCCTTGACGCCGCGGAACGAATTTCCATAACGCGCGATGACGATCTTTCCCTTCACATCGACGCCGGCCTTCTTCAAATCGTCATAGTCGTTCGGCAGTCCGTAGTTCGCGTAGACGAGCGGCGCGGTCACATCGCCACTGGCGCCATAACCGTTGTAAAGCGGCACAATCTTTTTGCTTGACGAAGTTGGGTCCTGCGCCAGAACGTCTTCACGGACTTGCAGCCGCTCGCGGCGTGGCGCGAACAATTCGACGATGCTGGGCGTGCGTGGGAAAGGCAGCAGCACCTGGTACTCTTTCAACTCTGAATGCAATCCGAAGCCGCGCATCTGATCGCGCACGTAAATCGCGGTCGCGTAATCTTCCGGTGAACCGGCGATGTGCGCTTCAGAAGTCAGCCGGCGCAACTCTTCGCGAGCGTTTGCGGGCGAAGGGACACTGCGAAATTGTTGTTCGAAGTTGCGCTGCGTGATTGAAGCATCACGTGCAAATCCATCGATGGCTGATCGGTCCTGTGCGAAACCGATCGACTGGAAAGAAAAGACAGCGAAGACGACAAGCACCACAATTCGCCTTGTTTGTTTCATTAACTAACCTCCGATAAGACCGTGTCAGAACCGCGAGCGGTAGCGACCGGATCATGCTAATCCGATGGTTAAGCGAGGACTGTGTCGCGTTGTTTCCAAGTTACCATTATTATCCGGTCGCTACCGCTCGCGGTTCTGACACTCATGTGCTGAAATCTTTGAACTATCTCTCGCCGCTTCACGTAAAATGCTCTGAGGAAAAACAAAATGGAAAGCCGCTACTATCCTGGCGTCGAAGCCGACACAATCAAGCTGATGGTCGAACTTCGCGATCTGTTCGACGAAGATTTCGAAGTTCAAACGATGCAAGTGTCTTCGACGGCCGTGCTGCAAGCGCGTAAGTCTAGCACGTTGCGCGACATCACCGGACTGTCGGCGGCGCTGACGATTAAGGTCACGCCCGAGAGCGGCGGCACGCGCGTCGAGATCGGGATGCAGAAGTGGTTCGACAAAGCCGCGGTTGCCGCAGTCGCGCTTGCACTGTCGGCGGGATTGCTGATCGCGCTGCCTGCGCTCGGAGCTTACTGGCAATACAAGCTCACCCAGGACGCGTGGACCAAAATCGAAGCGCACATCGCGCGCAAAGCCGGCGGTTATGTTCCACCACTGCCCGGACGTTGCGGGACCTGCGGTGCGGCCGCCAGCGCCGGCGCAGCTTACTGTTCAGCATGCGGCGCAAATCTTCGCATGGGACTCTCGTGTCCACACTGCAACGCGATGCAGAAAGATGCGACGGCAAGATTCTGTAACTCGTGTGGCAAGTCACTCACAATCTGAAACCGCCTCAACATTGCCGCGTTCTTAGTTTAGGATTCACCACATGAAAGCTCATCGCGGCGTTTCAATTTTAGTCTTCGGCATTCTTGGGCTCGTTCTTTGTCAGCTTTTCGGCATCGCCGCGTGGACAATGGGAAACGCGGATCTAAAAGAGATGGATGAAGGCCGAATGGATTCGGGTGGCCGGGATTTAACAAAGGCAGGACGAATCTGCGGAATGGTCGCGACGGGAATACTAATTTTTCAATTTGTCGTGTTCTTGATCGTGATTGTGACGGTAGGGCTCACTAACAGGACTTAGTCATGTCGCAGTGCCCGCACCGGATCGATGCGCGCCGCGCGTGACGCGGGATAAAGCGCCGCCAGGATTGAAACCAACAGCGCGAACACAATCGCGCCCAACCACAGATACGGCGGCAGCGAGAAGAAATCAACAAACGATGCGCCCTGCGGCTTCAAGATGAATCGATAAGCCAGCCGGTTCGCGACGGCGTCAATCCCCCACGCGGCCAGCGAACCGATGACTCCTCCAGTCAGACCAATCACCGCAGCCTCAAAGAAGAAGATCAGCTTAATTTCACGATCCTCCGCACCGATCGCTTTCATGATTCCAATCTCGCGCGTGCGTTCGAGGATCGACATGATCATCGTGTTCGCGATTCCGAAACTTGCGACCAGCAGAGAAATCCCGCCCAACAATCCCAGGACGGAATCAATGATGAGAAACACCGTCCGAATCTGATCGAGCTGATCGACGATCGAGAAGCTCCCAAAGCCGAGTTCCGCAATTCGCTTTCGCACTTCAGTCAGCGCCACCGGATCACTCACGCGCACTACCGCCGAGCCATAGCCTTCGTTTTGCGATTCGTTGAGCTGGCCACTTTGTCGCGCAAGTGCCAGCGCGACTTCGCTCATTGGATTGCGATGTGTCCGCGCCCAATCGCGCGCCACTGGCAGGGGCACATAAATCTGCGCGTTCATCATCAAGCCGGTGGGCCCGCCCTGCGCCGCGCCTTCCCGCTTTTCTCGACCCAGCACGCCCGCGATGCGCAGCGTGCGCGCCGCGATCTTGTTGGCTGGCGGACTATCATTTTCCTCGAGCGGCAGTCCGAAGAAACTTAGTCCCGTATCCTCTTCGGATTGATCGGCCTCAGCCTTCGCTGATTCGTTCTGATTATCCGTTTCGCCTCGCGTCGTCAGGAACTCAATCGTTTGCCCGATCGCGTCCACCGGCTTCGCATAGCCGCAGGTCTCAGCCACCACGTCATCGATGACGGCTTCGTCCGCATCCATGCTGGTGATCATCTTGCCGGCCGCGAATGTCTTGAATCGAGAGGAGGCATTCGGCACCGATGCGCCGGCGACGCTTTGCGGCGCGACGCGGCCATTGCAGCGAACGTAGACGTTGAAACTAATGTCCGGCTCAACATAGGCGACGCCCGGAATCTTCTGAATCTCAGCCACGGCGTCGTCGTCCAGGATTCGGGTCGGTGCCTGGTTCGTTCTGAACGCCGGGCCGCGCCGATCGCCAGGAGTCTCGTCGCGGCGCAGCTTCGGATCGACGTTCGTCATCGCCATCGAGAAAACGCTCTTCCCGAACACCCGAATTTCATTAAACAAGTCCAGCGCGCGAAACCGCGTAAGCATGTTGCGCTGGAGCCCGAGGCCGAACGAAACCATTGTGACGATTACGGCGACGCCAACGATGACGCCCATCGACGTCAGCGTCGCGCGCAGTTTCGCCTCGCGAAGATTTCGTAGCGACAGGCGCAGTAGATCAAAAAAAGGCATGACGAAATGGAGCAAAAACCCTGTTAGGATAACCTATTTCGAGCACGCACAGAATGTGCGGTTTTACGGCCAATTTTGGCGCGTTTTTGGCCAAAAATCATGGCGCGAACGCGAATCTCTGTGCAACTTAAGGCGCTGCATTTGAATCAAAGTAGTGGCGTCGAAAAACCCCCGACGCGGTTCAAATAACAGGCGAGACTAAATCAAGGAAGTGAAAGCCCTCACACGGCAAACTCACTGATGCCGGTCTTGCGTAATCGCCAGCCTTGGCTGGTAACGGAACGAAACGGAGAATTACGAAGATGAAAAACCCCAGAAATATCTTTAAGAAAATCAGTGCGACCGTAGCGATTGTTCTCGCCCTTAGCACCGCGGCTCTTGCAAAAAAGAATTCCGATAATGGATTTTCGAATATCAAGATTAGTAACTTCGGCCAGATGGACGAACGTTTTTATCGTGGCGCGCGGCCAAAACAGAAGGATTTCCAGACCCTAAAGGCGTTGGGCATTCGGACAATCATCGACTTGACCGACAACACGCCTGAAGAGAGAGGTTACGCTGAAGCCGCCGGCCTGCGTTACGTCAACATCGCGATTCCTGACAAGCGCGATCCGAGCGATGCGCAGATTGCCCAGTTCATGAAAACCGTCAACGATCCGGCAACCGGCAAGTTCTACGTGCACTGCGCCGGCGGCCGTCACCGCACGGGCGTGATGGGAGCGATCTACCGATTCAACAACTATCACTGGAATTTCGACCAGGTCTACAACGAAATGCTGAAGTTCGATTTCTATACTTCAAACGGCCACGGTGGCCAGAAGAAGTTCGTTGAGAACTATGCACAGCATGTGCAGTCCGAAACTGCTACACCGATCGCGACCCAAGGTCGCCGGTAAGACCGCAGCCTGACTCTGTGAAGCAGTCTAAATGAGAGCCGTCGCGCACTGCGGCGGCTCTTTTTTGTTGTTCTTCGGCTCAGTCTTGCAGCCTTGTAACACTTCTCTTGCGATACGCTGTCGCGTCGTTTGACGCACGCGAATTGCTCGTACCTCAGCGCCAACACTTCCCCCGCGCGCAGCCGCGCCAGCTGAACTCGCTTGTTTACGCTCTCCTGAATTGAGGAATTCAATGCAATCCTTGAGGAAGAATCGAGTGCTCGCGTTGATCGCGAGCCTGCTGATCGTCATCGCCTCGGTCGAGGTCTTCTCGGTCGTCAAAGCTGAGAAAAAGAAGCAGAAGGAAAAAGGCGCGCCTGTGCTTTGGCGCGATCCAGGCAACATGCGGCGGCGTGATTTGTACTATGGGCCGGGTTCAGAGGCGCTGGCGCCAAAACCGCCGTTCCGCTTCTTGAAGGAAGTAAAAGAAGGCGGCATGCCGAAGTTCGAAGTCGAAGACGCGCGCGGTGTGAAGTGGCGCGTCAAGCTGGGTCCCGAGGCGCAGGCTGAGACGGCCGCGTCACGCTTAGTGTGGGCGGCCGGCTACAACGCGGAGGAGTCTTACTATCTCAATCGCGCTCATATCGACGGCATGAAGAAGCTGTCGCGCGGACAGAAGTACGTGCAGGGCGATTCGGTCATCGGCGCTCGTTTCGAGCCGCGACGCGAAAACATCAAGCGCGGCGACCAATGGAGCTGGCGCAAGAATCCGTTCAAAAACACGCGCGAATTGAACGGGCTGAAAACGATGATGGTGATGGTTGGTAATTGGGACACTTTCAAGAAAAACAATAAGGTGCTGCACGACAAAGACACCGGCGAAGACCGCTACACCGTATCCGACCTCGGCGCGACGATGGGCCGGGCTGCGGGAATCGGAGCTGGTCGGTCAAAAAACAACGTGCGCGACTACACTCGCTCGCGATACGTAACCAAAGTCGAAGGCGACAAGGTGAAGTTTGCTTACGATCTGCATCCGAAGAAGCTGGGACTCTTCAGTGTCTTCTATCCGCCGTATTTCATTCGGCAACACAAAGCGACCACGACGATGAATAAAGTTCCGGTCAGCGATGCGGCCTGGATCGGTTCGAAGATGGCGCAGTTATCGGACGATCAATTGCGTGACGCGTTCCGCGCGGCCGGCTACGATCGCCAAACGCAGGATGCGTATGTCCGCGCGATGCGAAATCGAATCAACGAACTGAATCGATTGCGCGATACGCAGTTGGCAAGCAGGTCGCGAAGAGTGCGGTAAACTAAAACGGTTTAGCCGCTAATTACAAAGGGCCGCCTCATTTGGCGGCCCTTTTCAATCGACTATGTTTGGCGCACTACACCGTTACGACTTCTCTCTCTTCGTCTTCACGCTTGAATTGCAACTCGTACAGACGTGAATACAAACCGCCGCGCGCCAGCAGTTCCTGATGAGTTCCCTGCTCGGCGACGCGGCCGCCGTCGATGACGAAGATCACGTCGGCGCGGCTGACGGTGGCGAGGCGATGGGCGATCACGATTGAAGTCTTGCCAGCCATCAAATTCGACAACGCGTCGAAGACCAAATTCTCAGACTCCGCGTCCAGACCCGACGATGGTTCATCCATAACGAGAATCGGCGCTTCGCGAATGATAGCGCGGGCAATGGTGACGCGTTGACGCTGACCGCCTGACAAGGTCATGCCGCGTTCGCCAACCATCGTGTCATAGCCTTCCGGCATGCGCAGAATGAACTCTTCGGCATTAGCGAGCTGCGCCGCGCGAATGATTTCTTCGCGGGTGGCTTCGGGTTTTCCGTAGGCGATGTTCTGCCAGATTGGCGCGCGAAACAGAATTGTTTCCTGCAAAACAAAACTGATTTGACGGCGCAGCGACTTCAGTTTGTACCGGCGAATGTCCTGGCCGTCGATGCGGATGCTGCCTGAAGTCACATCGTAGAATCGCGGCAACAGACTCACGATCGTCGTCTTGCCCGCGCCAGTTGGCCCAACCAAAGCCGCTAACTGTCCGGGCTGGATTTTCAGGCTCAGATCGGCAAGCAACGGCTGCTCCTTGTTGTACGCGAAAGACACGCGATCAAATTCGATGTCGCCTTTGAATTTCGGCGCGCGTTTGGCGCCGGGAAGATTCTTAACTTGCGTTTCGTTCTCAAGAACTTCGCGAATGCGTTCCCAACCCACGTCGGCTTTCGAAATGGTGTCAGTCATCTTCGAAAGCTCGCGCATCGGCTTGTACATCTTGCCGAGGTAAAGCAGAAAGACCAGCAGCTCTCCCGAGGTCAACGCGCCCGACACGACCAGACGCGCGCCCCACCAAAGCACCAGACAAGTGCCGCACGCGACAATCACTTCGACCAGGGGCGCTAGCTTCGCCTTCAGGCTGCGCGCGGCCAAGGCGCGCTCGACACTTTCCAGGCTCTGTTTTTCGAATCGCTCCTGCTCGTAATCTTCGCGCGCGAACGCTTTCACCACGCGAATCGACGACAGCACTTCTTCAAGCACGGAAACAACTTCGCCTTCTTTGCGGCGCACGTCGCGCGATGCTTCCTTGATGCGACGGGTGTAGTGATAGACGACCCAGAACAATCCCGGCGCGACCACCATCGCAATCAGTGTGAATTGCCAGTTCAGGTACGTCATCACGGCGAGCATGCCGACAAGCGTCAACACGTTCACCACCATGCCGAGCAAGACGTTAGAGATCAGATTCTGGACCGCATCGATGTCGCTCGTGACACGGCTGATCAAATCACCGGTGCGCTTTTGATCGTGATAAGACAGCGAGAGTTTTTGAATGTGGCTGTAGAGCACCCGCCGCAGGTCATGCATCACCCACTGGCCGACGCTCGTCGTCAGATACTTTTCACCGTAAGAACTGATCGCGCCAAAGACGGCAATCGCAATCACCGCCAGCGCCGCGAAATTGAGAATTGAAAGTTTGTCTGAGCCGATGAAGCCAACGATCGTCGCCAGCCACTCGGGCATCTGCTTTGAGCCGAAAACGTAATCGAAGACGACCTTTAGCGGCCACGGCTCGAGCAAGTCCGTGATGCTCTCGCCCAGCACCGCGACGAACGCGAGCGCGAGGCTCGGCGCGTGCGGATAAAGCAGGTCCGTGATGCGAATCTTCTTCTGTTTCATGCTTCGGTTCTAAGACTACACCCGACCGAATAAATCCGGTTAGCAAAAGCCCAAGTCGCGACTTATATGGGATTTGGGAAGGATTGGCAACAACGACTCAGGTGTTGATGTCGATGCCTTCGAAGTACATCTGGCTGTCGAAGCCGTCGGCGCCGTCGTCGCGGCAGACGCGAACGTACGAGCCGTCGGGTTGCAGCTCGCGCACTTTGACGTTATCGCGCAGATAGACTTCGAGCACGTCTTCCTTGAGATACTTTTTCAAACGGGGATCCTGCACCGGCATCACGATCTCGACGCGTCGATTTAGATTGCGAACCATCCAGTCAGCACTGCCGAGATAGATCTCTTCGTTGCCGTCGTTCAGGAAGTAGATCACTCGACTGTGCTCGAGGAACCGGCCGACAATGCTGCGCACGCGAATGTTTTCCGACAGTCCAGGAACGCCCGGACGCAACATGCAGATGCCGCGCACGATTAAATCGATCGAGACGCCGGCCTGCGAAGCCTCGTACAAGCTTTCAATGATTGCCCCGTCAGCAAGCCGATTCAGTTTTGCGACAATTCGCCCCTGTCGTCCTGATTTTGCGTGCGCGGTTTCCCGCTCAATTAGCTGCGTAAGCTTCTCGCGCAGATTCACCGGCGAGACCAGCAGCTTTCGATACTCTGCCTGCCGCGAGTGCCCAGTTAAATAATTGAAGAATTCAGTCGCGTCCTCGCCGATTTGTTCGTCAGCGGTGAAGATGCCGAAATCCGTGTAGGTCGAGGACGACGTCGGATTGTAGTTGCCCGTGGCGATGTGCACATAACGACGCAGCGTCTCTCCTTCGCGCCGCACGACCAGCGACAACTTGCAGTGCGTCTTCAAACCAATGAGCCCATAGACAACGTGCACGCCCGCGCGCTCGAGCCGCTGCGCCCACTCGATGTTGTTCTCTTCGTCGAAGCGCGCCTTCAGCTCGATTAACGCGGTGACCTGCTTGCCCATTTCGCCGGCTTGATGCAACACCTCGGCGATTTCAGATTGCTGCCCAGTTCGGTACAAGCAAATCTTGATCGCCAACACATTCGGATCAAACGCAGCCGCCCGGATGAAATCAACCACGACCGAGTAGTCTGTGTACGGGTGATGCAGCAGCACGTCTCGGCGCTTGATCGCATCAAAGATCGACTCCCGCTCCTGTAACGGCGCTGGAATGATTGTGCGCAGCGGCCGGTACTTCAAATGCGGACGATCCAATTCGCAAAGCTGGTCCATGTCCTGGATGTTCAGCGGCCCGTCAAGCACGTAGACATCGTCAGGCTCGACGCCGATTGATTCCATCAGATACGCCGCCATCTCGTCAGGCATCCCCTTTGAAATTTCGAGACGCACGGGCGCGCCAAACCGCCGCTTGCGCAGCTCTTTCTGCAACGCACGCAGCAAATCCTCGGCTTCGTCTTCGCGCACATCGATGTCGGCATCGCGCGTGACGCGGAACGTGTGCGCTTGCAAGACCGTCATTCCCGGAAACAACGAACTCAGATTCGCGGTAACTACATCGCTCAGAAATGTGTACTTCGCGTGCGGGCCAACCAACACCAAACCCGGCAGCGTCGGCGGAACTTTCAGACGCACAAACGATCCCTTTTCATCGTCTGATTCCGCGGCCTTCACCATGATTCCGAAATTCAGGCTTAGGCCCGAAATGTAAGGGAACGGGTGCGATGGATCGACCGCCAGCGGCGTCAGCACCGGGAAGACATGATGAGCAAAGTACTCGTCGGCTTGTTCGCGTTCAATGTTCGACAATGAAGCATACGGAGCGACTTCGATTCCGTGGCGCGCGAGCTCCGGCAGGATCTCTTCCTGCAAACAGCGCATCTGTTCGGCGAACATCGGTTCAAGCCGGCTGCGAATTTCCCGCAACTGTTCAGCAGCCGTCAGGCCATCCGGCGAAGGCTGCGTGTATCCGTGCTCGACTTCTTCCTTCAGGCCGGAAACGCGGACCATGAAGAACTCGTCCACGATGCTGGAGAAAATAGTTAGAAATCGCAGCCGTTCGAGCAGCGGATTGCTCTCATCACGCGCTTCATCCAGCACGTGACGAAAGAATTCGATCAGGCTGATCTCGCGATTCAGCAGCCGCCGCTCTGGCGCCGGGGCCACCGTGAGCTTGGCGCGCACGGGCTCGGCAGCAGACAGTCGATCTTTAAGCGATGCGTTCGAAAGTGTTTGCATAATTAGTGCTGGGGAGAGCTGATTACTGAAGTCACCAATGACGAAGTCTGTGCATTTCGATTGACTGCAACGGCCAGTGATTCAGCAACTCGTATTCCAATGGACAAAGTTCAGAGGCGATCATCGCGCGAATCGTTGTTCATTTGGAAGTGAATCACGAAAGAACAAGGGAGTCACAAAATCGGTGCAATTAAATCGTACGATTTTGCAGCAGCAGACCGAGCGGTTTTGAACTGCGGCGAAGTAAAACTTGAGAAATAAGTGTGGGGCAAGATTGCACTTGTCAGGGCCGTGCGGCAGCACTCCCGAACACGAAGCTTGGTGAGCCGGTTATCTAAATACCAAGCGCACGGCATCCGTGTTCCAGTCGGCGAGACTTGCAGTCACCACCTCAGCGCCTGCGGCTCGCAACAACTCTTCTGCGACCGTGTTCGTTACAGCCAGTGTTCGCATACCGGCGGCCCGCGCGGCCTCGACTCCTGGCGGGGCGTCTTCAATCACCAGACATTCATTTGGGACCAGCGGCAATTTTCGATTGGTGCGGCGCTTCGAGTTCAGAAGCTCCAGCGCGCGCCGGTAACAATCGGGCGCAGGCTTATGATTCAGGCCTGGTTCGGCGGTCACTGTCACCGCAAAGTATTGAAGCAGATTCGGCGGAATGAGCACGTGCTCGATTTCCGAAAGTTCAGCCATGCTGACGATGGCAAGTTCGTATTTCCGTGCGGCTTCCTTGATGAACGTGATGACGCCGGGAGCGAACGGCACTTCGGCCTCGATGATCGACCGATGAAGTTCGTGTTCGCGATCGATAATCGACCGTGCCGTTTCGTCATCCACCTCGAGTTCCGCGCGCGCGAATGCGGCGCGCGTGAATGCCACGTCATCCATCCCGAGACACTTTAAGTAATCGTCGTCAGTCAGTTCCACTGCGTGCTCTTGCAACACCTCGCGATATGCGCGCAGATGAATCTGCTCGTCGTTAATGATGACACCATTGAAATCGAAAAAGATTGCCTGGATCACTTTTAGGATTGCGGACCAGCAGCTGCCGTAGTTTTCACTTCCACCAATCGCTCGTTCTGCTGCGCAAACAAAAGCGGCAGGCGCTCGCTCTCAAGCACATCGAGCCGTCGCAGCACTTCGGAAAGCGCGATTTCATTCTTTAGGTTCACTTGATAATCCAGATCGGCGCGGAGACGATCTTTCGAGCCCTGGCGATTCTGCGACATCATGATGATCGGCGCTTGCAACCCGGCAATGATGCCCATGACGAGGTTCAGCATCTGGTAAGGCACGGGGTCGAATCCTCTAACCAGCACGTAAGAGTTGAAGATGATCCAAGCGATGATGATTCCGATGGCAGTGATAATGAACTTCCAGCTACCGCCAAATTCGGCGATGACATCCGCAGCGCGATCCGCGATTGTCATCCGCTTGTCTTGCTCTTCATTAACGTTGCGCGACACACGTTGTTGCAACATCTTGTCGGTATGCCGCAGACGCTGGAAGACAGCGCTCAACATTTCGAGCGCGACGCCCGGATTGGTGTTGACGAACCGCAGGAAATCTTCGCGCGATAGAACAGAAAGATGCGCGTCTTCGATTACGGCCGCATCGGCTGAACGCTGCTTGCCATCGATGATGGACATTTCGCCGAAGAAATCGCCCTGCGCCAGCTCGGCCAAAACGATCTGCTTCCCTTCCGCGTCCTTCACCGCGATGCGCACGCGACCACTCTGAATCAGATACATCGCGTCGCCCAGTTCGCCCGCGTGAAATAACGACGTGCCGGCTGTGATGGCGCGACTCTGCAAAAGCGTGAGCAGTTCCTGCGCGTCTTCATCAGTCAGCGAAGCAAAAAGCGGCACGGATCGAATCGCTTCGATGGTCATGCCATGGGGAATCGGTGTTGACATGGGATTTACCTCATGAATGTAGCGCAAATTGTTAATTTGCGAATGTGAACGCAAGTTAACAACTTGCGCTACGCTACTCGTCCGTCTTTCATCGTGATGATTCTGTCAGCGAAGCTGCTCGCCAGTTCGCGATCGTGCGTGACCAACAACACAGTCAAACGGTCGCGGTCGACCATCTCGCGCAGAAGTGACAAGAGTTCGTGAGCGCGCGTCGAGTCCAAGTTTCCTGTCGGTTCATCGGCAAGCAAAACGCGCGGCCGGTTCGCCAATGCTCGCGCGATTGCGACGCGCTGCTGCTCGCCGCCAGACAACTCGCCCGGACGATGCTCCCTTCGATCAGACAAGCCGACGCGTTCGAGCAACTCGGCCGCACGCTGGCGCCGCTCAACTCCGCGCACTCCGCCAAATGCCAGCGCCAGTCGCACGTTCTCAGCCGCCGTCATCGTCGGGATCAAGTTGAAATTTTGAAAGATCATCCCGACTGAGAAGCGGCGATAGCGCGCCATTTGCTTTTTAGTGCGCGGCCCGAGCAGCTGCGAGTCAAATAAAACATCGCCGCTTGTCGGCCGATCAAGTCCGCCGAGAACATTCAAAAGTGTAGACTTTCCGGAACCGGAAGTCCCCTGAATCGCGACGAACTCGCCCTCGTCAGCGCCCATGCTGACGCCGTCCAGCGCCGCAACCTGGTTGGCTCCCATTTGGTAGATACGAGTGACTTGGCGGGTTTCGATTATTGGCATTTGGCTTTCACCACAGAGGACACAGAGAATGCAGCAACTACAGAAAATGCAGAGCCTGTGATTTCAGCTTGTGTCGGAGGTCTTCCTCTGTGTCCTCTGTGGTTATTTTGCATGTACGGCGGCGGCGCGCGCGACGCGCCACAACTCGAATTGCTCATCGTCGAATCCCTTCAACGGAATCGTGAATCGCGTCGCAGCAAGACCGGCCGGGCACTCGCTCAATAGTTCGCGTACTTCGGGATCAGAATAGACGACGTTAGAAATAATGACGTCATCACCGGTCGATTGGCCTTCCAGACGCGCCGCCAAATTTACGGTCGAGCCGAAATAATCAAGACGATCATTCAGCGTCACCGCGATGCATGGGCCGGTGTGCAATCCGGCTTTCAACGTCAGTGGCAACATTCCGTCAGGTGGATTCGCGAGCTGCTGCTGCGCTTCGAGCATCGCACGCAGAGCATTTGCGGGCCGGCGGAACACAGCCATCACGGCATCGCCAATCGTCTTAACCAGCGCGCCGTCTTCCGAAGCGATGGTCTGCTTCAGAACGTCGAAGTGATTCATCACGCGGCCGAAGGCAGTCGCGTCGCCTATTTCGCGATACAACCTGGTCGAGTTTTTCAAATCTGTAAAAAGCACCGTGAGCGTCCCAACTGAAATCTGTTCACCTGGACGCAGAGCTTCGCGCGCAAACAGATCACGGAACATCTGAACCGCGGTTACTTCCGCCGCCGTCGCCGCTTCGTCCGAGAATTCGGTGCGCTCAAGAATGAAGAGTTGCTCATCAGTCGTGGCGTTCTCGAGTTCCAGTTTACAAGTTCTGGAGATCTCCACTTCGCTGTTTGACCAACCATCCGGACACGCCCGCAAAACCGTTCCGCACGGACCATCCTCTGTCACGCGCAGATGTTGCCGGCCTGACAGACCAGACGTCCGCAAACGATAACGACCCTCCTCGAGTTGAATGCTGACCGATCTTTGCGACTGGGGCGCAAGCAACTGTTGCGCGACGATGTGCGGCGTGACCTGCGGACCGCCGATGCAGAACGTTTCCACGTCTATATTCCGAATCGACGGATTGGGACGAAACGTGAGTTCGACTGACTGCTCGAAGTTCACGCCGAAATCTATGTTGCAGCCGGCGCAGTGCACATTCGCCGACAGCTCGCTGAGCGATTCCTTTGCGTCGCCGCCGCGGCACATCGGGCAGACGAGATTCCATTGCAGGTCGAGCATGCCCACGCGCGTGGCCTGAAAGCAAAGCTCCAAAACATCGCGGCGCGGCTTCTGCCAGTGCTTCGCAAGTCGATAAGGCCGAATGCGCGACAATGCAAAATCGTCAGCGTTCTCGATGTGATCGACAAGCAGGGCAACCAACTCTTCGTCGCAGGTGTTCGCAATGAGGCGCTCACCGAGTTCCACGAGCCGCGAGCGACCTCCGGGAGTGAATTCAACTTCGGCAGCAGGAGTCGTCGCTGCCGCAGATTCGCTTTGCGCCAGTTCATCGTACTGCCGAAACGTGCGGGCGAAATTTCGTGCGCTGATGATGCCGATTTGAATTGGAATGGCCAACGTCCCGAGAAGATTTTTCGGTTTCGCCCAGACTTCGTAGATGAGCTTCGTCCCAACCGAACCGTTGGCGCGACGGTCCGATGATGAACCGCCAGCTGCGTTTTCGATCGGCGTCAACTGTGCCAGCACACGCAACTCAGCGATCGGGCCTTTGGTGTAACGACGGACAACGCCGAAGCGCTGCGGCCGCACCCACTCGAAAGGCTGCTCTTCCCATTCGACAGGAATTCCAAAACTCGACAACCTCAAACGACGGGCGGTCCCGCTCTTTTCGCCAACCGCCTCCACCGCCGGCACACCCGTGTCGCGATTAAAGCGATTCGTGTCGGCGACCAGAGGCCAAAGTTTTTCGGGAGAAGATCGGAGATCGAATTGCCAGCGGTAATGGAATTGGCGAAAAGGCATAGACATCAGACGTCAGATATCAGACGTCAGAACAACGCGGCGTGCTGGTCAGTGAAAGGATATCAAAAACGAAACGGGATGTTTGATCATACTTCCGAGCATCTTGCCGACCTCTTCGCACCGGGCTACCAAACGAGCATGCTGTTCAGTCGTTATATAGCCACAGTCGCGCGCGAAGTCTAGTGATGAGTCGGTTTCACTGTTTTCGCCATCACAATCGGTAAGCTTGCTGACAAAGTGTGCCTCATATCGCCGTTTTGCCCACGCTTCCCGAAGATTCAGGCAAACGGACCGCGAGGATCGTCGAATCTGACTTGTTAACGCGAATCGTTCTTCAGGCGGAAATCTCTTGCTAATTTCAAAGATTTTCATCGCCAGCTCGTAAGCAACCTTGTACACCTGCAAATCTTTGGCAGAGTTTATCCGGATAGGCTGTTTCGCAGTCGCTTCGACAGGCATTGTTCACCTCTCTCAGTGGGGGCTAAGATCTTTGACATCTGACTTCTGACTTCTGACTTCTGATGTCTGTTGTTACACCACCTTGTACTCCGAATCTACATCCTCATCCGAAAATGCCACGCGGTAATTTTTCGACTGCACTTGTTTGGTAATCAGCAGGTCGTCTTTTGTCTTCAACAGGTCGGCGCGGTTGTAAACGGACAACTCGAAATTGTAGCCGTGCGTGATAGCGTCTTTCGGACAAGCCTCGACGCAGAAGCCGCAAAAGATGCAGCGGCCGTAATCGATGTTGTAGACCTTCGCGTAGCGTTCATCGACGCCGATGCGCTCTTCGGCCGGGCGCGGATCGTCCGCGGCTTCGATGTAGATGCACTCGGATGGACACGCCGCCGCGCACAAAAAACAAGCCACGCATTTCTCGCGACCCAGTTCATCGACGTGCAGCAGATGCTGACCGCGATAGCGCGGTTGTACCGTGACCGGTTCGTCGGGATACTCAACCGTCTGTTTGCGCTTGGGAATGTAGGACAGGGTGACGCCCATGCCTTGAATGATGGCTTTTGTCGATTCAATTACTTCCGTAATTATGGACATTGTTTTTGTACTTTGGTCTTTGAGCTTTGCTCTTTGATCTGAATTCGACGTCGCCCGGATTCAGTTCCTGGCGCATCTTCTCGAAACGGAACATCAAACCATCACCCAGCGCGCAAAGAACAAAGATCAAATCCAAAGATCAGGCTTCGAGTTATTTTACACGAACAGTTCGCGACCCCGTAGCCTGCCAGCGGCCGTCGCGCCAGACGAACTCGTCAGTGAAACTGTAGACCTCGGTGCCGCGCGTCGTTTCCTGTCGCAGGTAACCATCGATCGTCGCGCGTTCACCATCGAGATCGACGCGCAGATCCTGCAATTCCCACGACTTAACTGTCGCGTCCGGTTTTAGCTCGTCAATGTATTGTTGTTTGGTGTGGGGTGGATTGCCGCCACTGTATTCCGCGGCAAGGATGCGGTCGAGTGCGTTCTTGTCCGCATCAATGTTCGCTTGCGTCCACTGTTTCTCGAGGTCTGTGAGTTGGGCCAAAACTACATCTTCGTCAGTGGGCGCTTCCGTATCCGACGTTGATTCTTTCGGGGCAGGTGTCGACGTTTCGGACGGCAGAGGTGCATCCGGCTCTTCCACGACAGGTCTGTTTGAGTTGCGCGACTTCTTTGCGATTTGCGGGATCGCAATCGCGGCGATAATCATGATCGCGAAAAGGAA
>DASYTZ010000141.1:0-6957 GCA_036001745.1 Pyrinomonadaceae bacterium | reverse complement strand
GTCTGGGGACCGCCGAGATTGAAAGCGCGCTCGTCTCGCACGAAGCCGTCGCGGAAGCCGCCGTCGTCGCGAAACCCGACGATCTGAAAGGTTCAGCCATCGTCGCGTTCGTCACGCTCGAAGGCGGCCGCATCCCTTCCGATCCTCTGAAAGAAGAACTGCGTCAGCATGTTGCGAAAGAGATCGGCGCGCTCGCGCGACCGGACGATCTGCGTTTTGCTGATGCGTTGCCAAAGACGCGCTCAGGGAAAATCATGCGGCGGCTGCTGCGCGAGATTGCCACGAGCGGCTCAGTCGCGGGTGACGTCACAACGCTCGAAGACTTTTCAGTGCTGGAAAAGTTGCGAAGCGAAGAAGAGTAGCGCACGTTGCTAACTTGCGTGCGGGCGCATCCTGGCAGCCTTCGACATAACCGCAAGATAGCATCTTGCGCTACGAAATCTCTCTGCAAATCTCCATTTTCCTTGTATCATGCAGCGGTTGAATCTTGCTTCACCAAAGAGGAGTCAAGGATGCCCGACACTGTGATGACGGAAAACCGCTCTGGCCCCCGGTACGTCGCCGCGTTTCGCATTCGCGCTGAGTGGGACACACCCGAAGGCGCGCACATCGTTTCTGACGGCGAGACGGAAAACGTCGGGCCTGAAGGCACGCTGGTGCACTTTCAACGGGATCTGCCACCGGTTGGCAGCCGCGTGAATCTGCTCGTGCTCGGCGACGACGGCGAAAAGTTGCGCGTAATTGCCGAGGTGCTACGTATCGAACGGAATCCGGCACATCCGCAAGCGGCGCTGCAACTGTTAGGCGAAACTGACGAGTGGCGTGGCGTCGTCTGGCACGAAGCAAAGATCAAGATGCACGAAGCCGATTACGATTACGACGAAGACGAGTTATAAGCTTCACAACGTGAATCGCATGCCAGCCGAACATCAACCAACACCAGCAGAGGTCTTATCGTCGTGGCTGCAAACTCGCGCCGTGCTGCGCGTATTGCTGATTCTGCTCGGAGTCGCGGGACTGCTGTGGATGATCTATCGGCTGACGGCAGTCATCCTGCTGATCGTGCTCTCGATCTTCTTCGCGTACCTGGTGGCGCCGCTGGTCGATCTCGTACAGCGGCCCATCAACATCGGTGGACGCGAACGATCGATTCCGCGTGGGCTCGCCATCGCGATCGTTTACGTGGTGCTTTTCGTCGCCATCGGTCTGGCGATCTACTTCCTGATTCCGCAACTCAGCGCGCAGTTTCCCGAATTCAAGCAGCAGGCGTCAGTCTATTTTCAAAAGATTCGCAGCAGCACTGAGAACCTCAACCGCTATTTTCGCCAGCGGCGCATGCCTGAGGGAGTGGCGAAGTACGTGGACGCTTTGCTGGCGCGCGCGGGCGACCTCGTTGCCATCGCCGCCGAGCGAATGATCGGCTGGATTGTGTTCATTCCCTGGCTGGTCCTGATTCCAATCCTTAGTTTCTTCATGCTCAAAGACGCGGACGCGTTTCGCCGTTCGGTGCTCGCGATGTTGCCGCGCGGCCGTCTGCGTTGGCGGGGCGACGAATTTTTTCAGGACGTTAACAGCACGCTCGCCGCTTACATCCGTGCGCAACTGACTGCGTGTCTGCTCGTCGGCGTATTGTGCACGATTGGATTTGCGCTGATTGGATTGCCGAGCCCGTTGGTGTTGGGTCTGATTGCCGGCATGCTTGAGTTCGTGCCGCTGGTGGGCCCGCTGGTCGTCGCGCTGCTCGCCGCGCTCCTGGGCTTGCTGCATTCTGGTTATGGCGCCGCGCTAGTCGTGCTGATATTTCTCGGCGTGCTGCGCATCGTCCAGGACTATGTGATCTATCCCCGCATTATCGGCACGGGGATTCACCTGCATCCGCTCGCGGTCATTCTCGCGATTCTGGCTGGCGCCGAGATCGCAGGCGTCGCCGGGATCTTCCTCGCGATTCCAGTGATTGCCGTGCTGACCGTCAGCTATCGTCATTGGCTCGAGCATCGCGGCAGCGAAACGATCGCCGAAGTTTTAGAAGAAGCCGTCGCTGATGCTGAAGCCTTGGCCGACGAAGAAGAGCCGCCCCATCCTACCGCCACGACCACGCCCGAAGAGATGGCCCGCGCGCGCCCGGATTTGTTGACCGGTGAATTGAAGCTGCCGAAAGAGTGAGAAGATCTCAGCCACAGATCGACACAGATAACACGGATAGAGAACGCCCCCTTTTTCTGCTCCGCGCTTATCCGCGTAAATCTGTGGCTGTATTTCGCGTCTCCATCAATTCGATAGACCTTTTAAAGTGATGTTCGGCGTCGTGCGGGCCGGATGCGGCTTCGGGATGATATTGGACTGAGATGATGGGCGTGTCCGGATTTGCTCACCGGAGAATTGAAACTGCCAAAAGCTGACTGACCTCTGCAGGAATTACTTAGTGCTGCAAAACAAATGCCGAGCGCACGCTGTCTTGCGCCCGGCATTCTTATTCACGACGTAGTTTTCTACACTATGGTCGAGGTTTAGTTGAGTGTCGCGACCAGCCCTGACTGCGGCTCAGTCCTGTCAAGCTGGGGATGTAGTTCGCGTTGGCGTTTGGCGATCCTAATCCGCCGCGGTTGCCTTCAAAGGCCGCGCAACAGTCAGAAAAAACTTCGTTTCCGTCAAGATCATAGACGGTTATGTCCAAAGTTCCGGTAAACGACGTCCCCGACGCATTCAGGTTCAACGTCCCACGAACGCGGTAAGAATCCGTGAGCTGGAAATGATCGTCGAAATCCTGCCCGTAATAAGTCAGGGTAAATTGACGCTTGTTGCCGGGGTTCCTGGCCCATAGACCCAGTTGGGGATTTCCCAGCGCCGGAAACTCGCCGCCGGCTTGAGTGGCAATTAAACTTCCGTCTCCGATAAAGGTAAAGATACCTTGAAACGGGGGAGGCCCTTCAGGCGGCGGCGTAAGTTTTGTCAGCCAGGTGCCTGCCAGATCATTACTTCCGTCCGCCGCCTGTTGCGGATTTCCGTTGTAGTTGTTTTGGGCCAACACAGAATTCGTTGCGGCCAAGGCCGCCAACAATGCGACCGCGGCGATGAAAAATAAGACTTTGTATTTCATTGTTTCTCCTTTCAGTCTACTCATTGCACTTATTTGTGCCCTCATTAATTAACGCGACCTAAAGAAGAAAACACCGACAAGCTTTTCCAAAATAATTGAAGTCCGACGAGCAAGGAGCCTGAAAGAGAGCAAATTGACTTGATATTTTCTCGTGTATATTCTTTGGGCGTCTTCCGCAAGCCTTTGACTCAGTCTCGAATTGAAATGAATGCCCCGGCGAACACATCTCAAGACATCACCCAGATGTTGCGTGAGTGGAGCGACGGAAAACGCGAGGCGTTGGCAGAGCTAATGCCGCTTGTCTATGATGAATTGCGTCGGCAGGCCGCCAATTATTTGCGGCGTGAACGTCCCGACCACACGTTGCAGACGACCGCTCTGATTCACGAAGCTTACCTGAAGCTGATTGACCAAAGAGATGTGGATTGGCAGAGTCGCGCACATTTCTTTGCCATTTCGGCGCAGGCGATGCGGAGAATTCTGGTCGATTACGCGCGCACCAAACATCGGGAAAAGCGCGGCGGCGACGCCTTCAAACTTCCTTTGGAAGAGGCAGCTTTAATGCCGTCGGAAGAGAATCGTGTTGATTTGATGGCCTTGGACGAAGCGCTCACGCGGTTGGGAGAGGTTGACGAGGAAAAAGCGCGCATCGTCGAACTTAGGTACTTCAGCGGTCTCAGCACCGAAGAAACGGCGACGGTCTTGCGTGTCTCAACCAGGACGGTTGAGCGCGGTTGGACCATGGCGAAGGCCTGGCTGCGCCGCGAGCTAAACAAGTGAAGAGCCATACGTGGCAACGGGTCAATCAAATTTTTGAAGCGGCGCTCGAGTTCACCGCGGAGGAGCGTCGAGCGTTCGTCGGCCGCGCCTGCAATGGTGATGAATCTCTCCGCCGGGAGGTCGAGTCCCTTCTCGCCGCGCATAACGCCGCGCCGAATTTCATGGAACAGCCGGCGGTCGCCCAAGTCGCGGAGGTGGTCTTAGACGCCAAGAAACTTTTCAAGGGACAAACCATAGGGCAATACAAGATCCTCCGAGAGCTAGGTAAAGGTGGGCAGGGCGCCGTCTATCAAGCTCTCGACACCAAACTTAACCGCACCATCGCGCTCAAGCTGCTGCCGCCCGAGCTGACTGTAAATGAGATAAATCGAAAACGTTTTCAACGCGAGGCCCAGTTAGCTTCCGCGCTCGATCATCCGAACATCTGCACGATTCATGATTTGATCGAATTCGACAATCTGCATTTTATCGTGATGCAGTTTGTCGCCGGCCGAAACATCCGCGAGCTGGTGGGTGGTCGTCCGTTGGAGTTGACGAGCGCGCTGAAAATCGCGATCCAAGTCTGCGATGCTCTGGCGGCGGCCCACGCGCAAGGCATCATCCACCGCGACATCAAAGCACAAAATGTCATTGTTACCGACAACGGACAAGCCAGGATTCTCGACTTCGGACTGGCAAAACTCACGCAGGAAAGTCCGGACGGAAAAGACCAAACCGAGCTTACGGTGCAAGGCTCGCCTTACGGCACGCCGACTTATGCGGCGCCGGAGCAATCACGAGGCGAGCACGTTGACCATCGCGCCGATGTTTTTTCCACTGGCATTCTGCTTTACGAGATGCTGACCGGCACGTGGGCCTTTCACGGGAAGACTGCGGTTGACGTGCGCCACGCGGTCCTGCACGAGACGCCGAAACCGATCGCTGAGTTGCGTGGCGCACTGATCCCTGAGGGGCTTCAGGCGATAGTTAATCGTGCCTTGGCGAAAGAGCCGCGCGAGCGTTTCCAAAACATCGCTGAAATGCGCGACGAATTGATTGCGGTGTTGCGTGAATTGCCCGAAGCGGAGAGCAGCGAAACGACGCGCTTCCTTGAGAACTTCAGATCCTACGTTCCGCGCCGCATTCGAACATGGGACCATCGCGCAAAACTGTTGCTGGCAGGCGCCTTTGCGGTGAGCCTGATTTTCGTCGGCTTTCTTACTTATCGTTTTCTGTCTTCCGACGTGGCGAGGACGAGCGCGCAACCTATTGATTCGATTGCCGTGATGCCGTTCGTCAATGCCGGCCGCGAGCAAAACGCAGAGTACTTGTCGGACGGAATCACTGAAAGCTTGATTAATACGCTTTCACAAGCTCCAAGTTTGCGAGTGATGTCGCGCAGTGCAGTCTTTCGTTATAAAGATAAGGAGACCGACGCCAGCAAGGTCGGTGAAGAATTGAATGTCCGTTCGGTTTTGAAAGGCGAGGTCAAACAAATTGGCGACCAGATTGCTATCAACGTCGAGTTGATTGACGCCAAAGACAACCACCAAATCTGGGGCGACCAGTACGTGCGGAAGTTCGCAGATATTCTTACGATCCAGCGCGACATCACTCAAGAGATTGTCGGCCAGCTTCGTTTGAAATTATCGGGCGCCGAACGGCAGCAACTAACGAAGAGCTATACAGAGAACGCTGAGGCGTATCAGCTTTACTTGAAAGGCCGCTTCTACTGGAATAAGCGGACGGAAGAAGGCTACCAAAAGGCAATAGATTTTTTTAAGGAGGCTATCGATAAAGATTCAAACTACGCGCTCGCCTACACGGGATTAGCTGACTCGTATAGTTTCTTGAGTAGTCAGGGCATTCGCGCGCCTGCGGATGTGTTTCCGCTGGCAAAGGATGCGGCCGTGCGGGCCATAGCGCTCGACGACTCATTGGCCGAAGCTCATTGTTCGCTCGGGTACGTAAAATTGTATTACGACTGGGACTGGAATGGCGCTGCACAAGAGTACCAGCGGGCGATCAAGCTGAACCCCAAATACCCTACAGCTCATCATGGTTATGCATATTACTTAGCTTCGATGGGTCGGACCGAAGAAGCCATCAACGAAATCAGGAGAGCACAGGAACTTGATCCGCTTTCATCGATAATCAGCACCGACCACGGAGAGTTCTACTATTTCGCGCACCGGCCAGATCAGGCGATCGAACAATTACACAAGGCGCTGGATTTGGACTCCGGTTTTGTTCGCGCACACTTTCTTCTGGCAAGGGCATACGCGCAAAAGGGAGATTGCAACGAAGCAATCGCTGAGTTTCAGAAAGCCAAGGCCCTTGAAACCAAAATCGAGATGTTGGGCGCTTTGGGACAAGGCTACGCATCCTGCGGACGGAGGGATGAAGCGCTCCGCGTGCTCAATCAATTGTTGGAGTTATCCAAACAGCAGTATGTCTCACCCCATTGGATCGCTTCGATTTATGCTGGCCTCGGACAAAAGGATGAGGCCTTTTCGTGGCTGGATAAGGCGGTGGAACGGCGTTTCGGCCCGTTGATCTATCTGAAGGTGAATCCTATCTGGGACAATCTTCGTTCTGATTCGCGCTTTCAGACTCTGTTGACCCGCGTAGGTTTCCCATCTTAGCAACCAGCGTTAATCGGCGACTCGCTGTTCCATCAATTCAATAAATCTCCTGAAGTGATGTTCCGCATCGTGCGGGCCGGGCGCAGCTTCCGGATGGTACTGGACTGAGATGATCGGGAGCGTCTTATGGCGCATGCCTTCCACGCATTTGTCGTTGAGGTTTACGTGCGTGACTTCGACATCGGGTGGAAGAGAATCGGCGAGCACCGCAAAGCCGTGATTGTGTGAAGTGATTTCAACGTGCCCATCGCGAAAATCTTTTACCGGCTGATTCCCGCCACGATGGCCGAATGTCAGCTTGAAAGTCTTCCCGCCGAACGCGCGTCCCAGCAGTTGATGGCCAAAGCAAATTCCAAAGGTCGGCGTGCCCGATTGGACGACGCGTTTCACTTCTTCGACTTCCTTGTTCATCGATGCTGGATCGCCCGGGCCGTTCGAAAGAAACACGCCGTCAGG
>DASYTZ010000140.1:0-25323 GCA_036001745.1 Pyrinomonadaceae bacterium | reverse complement strand
CGCGCGTGAATTCGCGCAGGAAGATCTTTGCGTCATCGCGCCGCGAGGTCGCCGACGCTTCCATCGCGGCCTGTTCGATGAATGGCGCGACGTGCGCGCCACCGCGCCGTCCGGGCACCAACGCCGCCGTCGCCTGAATAGGAAAGAAATGAATTGATGGTCCCGCCGGCCCAATCCAAATTTCGTCGCCGTCGTCGATCGACTTGTTGGACTTGATGGGCCGATTGTTGAGCGTGACTTCCAGGTTCGAATCATAGCTCGCGATGCGATAGACGCCGTTGTGCCGCACCAGCTCGACAATCGGCCCCGTCGCCTTGGCTGCGGTAATCTCCGGCAGCCGGATCTTGACGTCGCACTCATCTGACACGCCGATCGTGATCCGGTCGCGCATCACCACCTCAGTCGAGCGATCATTCAGCGACGAGATATGAATCACGAGCCCGTCGGACTTACGCTCAGTTATTTTGCGAAACGTCTGCATCCGCTTACTAAATCAGGCGCCCACCACCCGTCTCCGCCGGAACGTCTGCGGTCGGTCAGCGGTCGCCTGTGCGAACAGAATCTTACAATGAAAACCGATGCGCGCAAAGAACTTAAATCAGCTACGTGGACGCAATGGCAGGCCACGGTTTGCGAGACCGCCCGCGTCGTGGTTCGTGTTAGCATGTAGACATGGCGGAAGTGGAGTTTATTGAAGATTCCGAGAAGCTGCGGGCGCTTGCGCCAGTGGCGACCGCCCCGATTCGGCATCATGTGTTTGTTTGCACGGGAAAGTCGTGTTCGGCGCGTGATAGCGCCGAAGTGCGCGACGAATTTGAGCGCGAACTGAAAGCGCGCGCGATTCTTTTTGGCAAGGAAGCGAAGGGCAAGAATCCGCGAGGCAGCATCGTGCTGACAGAGTGCGCGTCCGTCGGCTTCTGCGCGATTGGGCCGACCGTTCTGGTCTATCCGGACGGCGTTTGGTACGCGCAAGTGCGCGCGTCAGACGTGCTGGAAATTATCGAAGAGCACCTGTTGAATGGGCGGGTGGTCGACCGGCTGGCGTTGATGAAAGTGCCGTGTGAGACGAGTAATGTTAAGAGCGAGTCAGCAGATGGCGGCGACTGGGAAGCGTAATCTTTTTCGCCACGAAACCCACTCACTTCACCGAATACGTCAGCTTGTAACTTGCATTACCGCGCGTCGGTCCGACGACAATCACATAATCGCCATCCGCTGGAACTTTTCCAGACCATTTCATCGCGTCGTCTGTTTCGCCGGCACCGCGCAACGTTTCCTTCTCGCCCGGAGAATAAATCTGAAACACTGCGTTGTTTTCGTCTGAAGTAATGCTCACGTCCAGCGTCTGGCTGGCTTTCGCGTTAACGACATGTCGCGCGCGCTCGCCGCGAATCACTGAGCCGCTAACGGTTTTTGATTCTTTCGAACACGCAACTAGCGAAATACAAATGAACGTCACCAATGCAAAGTAAGCCGTTGCTCTCTTCATAAAACCTCCCGGGTTACACGCCGTAGGGATCTTTGTCAGTCAAGTAAGCCAGCAACTCTTCTCGATTAGTTTTGGTGTCCAGCCAGTGCCGTATCCGTTTTATTTCCGCATAGTCCTCTTCGCCGAACCGGTCGAGATGGATTTGCTGCATGCGCTTCTTTCGGCGCTCGCGTTGCGCGCCGGCTTGCCAGAACGAAGTGAGCATCGTGTGCAGGTCATCGTGCAGATTACGTTTGCGCAGCGCCTCCCATTCGTTTCGATCCAGCCAGATGCCCTTGCAGCCGGCGCAATGATCGACCGTGAAGTCGAGCCCGCGCCCGACCAGATACTTCACCATGCGGAAACGGCATTCGGGACAATCGATGGGGATGCCAGGTTCAGCGAGCGACAGACTTTCGGTCTCGTGAACGCGCTCGGCCGGTTTAGTTCGTTGGTTTTCGAGCCAGCTCCAATATTCTTTTCCGCGAATCCAGTGACCTTCGCACTGCGGGCAATTAAACGAGGAGAGTTTCGGCTCCAACTCGGTCTTGGCGAGTCCCGTTGTTTTGCAGACAGGACATTTCAGAGTGGCAGGCGGCTTCATGTATTTCAATGAGCGGGGGCTCTAGAATTCTACGAACTCTTTAGGGTAGTGGGTGAGGTCGAGCCGTTCCTCGTCGGGCACGGGACGAATACCCCACTGTTGCATCGCCAGCGCCCCGAAAAGAATTTCGATTGGCTTGCCATTTTCGTCCTGTCCAATGTCTTCGATCACCAACGCATGAGCGGAGATTGGGTGGCCTTCGACCTCTGCGTCGAGAATCGCGGCAGTGCGCGCTTCCTTGACCGCTCCACCAAGGGCGGTGCGGTAAGCGTGTGGCAGCTCTGAGGTTTTTAGGATCTTCGCGACTGAAGGAATCACATAAGTATTCCGCGCACCCGTATCGAATAGAGTCCAGCACTCTAGTCCGTCAACCTTGATGGTTTGTCTGATTCGTCCCATCGTGGCAATTGTTACTCTCAGTTAGACGAGGGTCAAGCGAGGGTAACCGTGTGTTTCGAAAAGACTAGACCCCGCTTTTCGCGGTTTCGGCACCCGCGTGCTTCGGCCTCCAGCGCAGCACCGGTTTGCGCGCCGCGGTCGCTTCATCCAGCCGGCCAATGCGCGTCGAGTGCGGCGCGTTCAGCACCAGCTCAGGATCTTCGAGTGCTTCGCGCGCAATCGATCGCATGGCATCGATGAACTGATCCAGTTCCTGGCGACCGACCGATTCCGTCGGTTCGATCAGCATTGCGCCCGAAACGATCAGCGGAAAATAGATCGTCATCGGATGAAAGCCGTAATCGATTAGGCGCTTGGCAATGTCGAGCGTGTGCACACCTTTGCGCGACTGCTTCTTGTCGGTAAAGACAACCTCATGCATCGGCGGACTGTCGAAAGGCTTTTCATAATCGGAGACGAGGCCGTGCGCGATGTAGCGCGCGTTCAGCACCGCAGCTTCGGTTGCTTCGCGCAAGCCGTCGCGACCGTGCGTCAGGATGTACGCCAGCGCGCGCAGCATCATGCCGTAATTTCCGTAGAAGGCTTTCACGCGCCCGATGGATTGAGGATAGTTAAAGTCGAGCCGATATGAGTCTGGCGTCTGGCGTCTGGGGTCTGAAGTTGCGGCCTTTACGATTCGGGGCACAGGCAGGAACGGCTCGAGTTCTTTCGTGCAGCAGCACGGGCCTGAACCAGGCCCCCCGCCACCGTGCGGAGTCGAAAACGTCTTGTGCAAGTTCAGGTGAATCACATCGACGCCCATGTCGCCCGGTCGCGCGACGCCCACGAGCGCGTTCATGTTCGCGCCATCCATGTAAACCAGCCCGCCGGCGTTATGAACGATGTCGCAAATCTCGCGAATGCTTCTTTCAAACAATCCGAGCGTATTCGGATTCGTCAGCATCAATCCGGCAACGTCGCCACGCGCGCACAACTCGCGCAGGTGATCGAGATCGGTCAGGCCTTCAGCGGTCGATTTGATCGTCTTGACAGTAAACCCGGACAGGTGCGCTGATGCCGGATTAGTTCCATGCGCGGAGTCAGGAATCAGCATCGTGCGTCGCTGCGCTGATTTTTCTTTGCCATCGCGCGCATCGATAAATGCGCGGATGATCATGACGCCGGTCATCTCGCCGTGCGCTCCTGCCGCGGGTTGCAAAGAAACACCGGGCAGTGCGGTGATCTCCGCCAGGTATTGCTGAAGTTCGTAGATGACTTGCAAAGCGCCCTGCGCTTCGGCCTCCGAAGCCAGTGGGTGAAGATTCGCAAAGCCGGCAATGCGCGCGACCTTCTCGTTCAAACGCGAGTTGTACTTCATTGTGCAGGAGCCGAGCGGATACATGCCCTGATCAATTGAGTAGTTCCACGTGGACATGCGTGTGAAGTGGCGAATCACGTCGACTTCTGTGACTTCGGGCAGTCCGGAGAGATTATCGTCGCGCTGAAACTGTCGCGGAATGATTTCGTTCAGCGCAGCTTCGTCAACATCGAGCGGCGGCAGACTGAAACCCGCACGGCCCGGCTGCGAGCGCTCGAAGATAAGCTGCTCGTTAGGACTAATATGAGTGGTGACTTTGGAAATCATTGACTAAAGGCCTTTAGCCCTTCAATGAGCGCATCAATCTGTTCGCGCGTGTTGGTTTCAGTCACGCACACAAGAAAATCGTTGGGCCTGCTCGCATCGTAACGCGACAACGCAATGCCGCCGTCGATTCCTCTTTCGCGCGCCAAGGTCGCCAGCAGCGGCGCGGCTTCGACGGGCGCGCGCACCACGATTTCATTGAAAAACGGAGCAGAGAAGGGAATCGAAAACCCTTCAATCTCTGAGATGTTTCGCGCCGCATAGTGCGCCTTCTGCGTGCATTGGTTGGCGACTTCTGCAATACCGCGCGGGCCCATCGTTTCGAGATAAATTGTCGCGGCCAATGCAATTAGTCCTTCGTTAGTGCAAATGTTGGACGTCGCTTTCTCGCGGCGAATGTGCTGTTCGCGCGTGGCCAGCGTCAACACAAAACCGCGGCGACCCTTCGAGTCGTAGGCTTCGCCAACCAGACGCCCAGGAATTTGCCGCGCGTACTTCTCGCGCGTCGCGAACAACCCAACATAGGGCCCGCCGAATGAAAGCGGCACGCCGAACGACTGTCCCTCAGCGACCACAATGTCCGCGCCACACGCGCCGGGCGAACGCAAAAGTCCAAATGACACCGCTTCAGTCACGACGACGATCAGCAGCGCGCCGACCGCGTGCACTTTGTCCGATAGCGCCTGGATGTCTTCAATGCAGCCGAAGAAGTTTGGTGATTGCACGACAACTGCCGCGGTCTTGTCATCAAGTCCGGTCAAACTGTCGGGCGAGGTCGTGCCGGCTTCAGAGCCGTACGGCGAATGCTGCAACTCAATGCCTGCGTGCTGCACGTACGTGTGCGCAACGTCGAGGTACTCCGGGTGGATTGCTGACGACGCGATCACTTTTGAGCGACGCGTGACGCGTTCCGCCATTAGCACCGCTTCGGCCATCGCCGTCGAACCGTCGTACATCGACGCGTTGGCGATATCCATACCCGTCAGTTGGCAGACAAGCGTCTGAAACTCGAAGATCGCCTGCAGCGTCCCCTGGGAAATCTCAGGCTGATAAGGCGTGTACGCGGTGAGAAACTCTGACCGCGAAATCAGATGATCGACGATAGTCGGAGTGTAATGCGAGTAAGCACCGGCCCCGAGAAAACTGATGCGACGGGCGGCGTCGTTACGATCCGCCATCGCATCGAATTTCTTCAGCAGTTCCAGCTCTGAAAGCGCGGCCGGAACGTTCAAAGGTCCGCGCAGACGCAAGTCCCCGGGAACGGAATCAAACAAGTTTTCGGTTGAACTGACGCCGATTTGGCGCAACATCTCGGCACGTTCGTCAGGCGAGTTGGGAATGTAGCGCAACGCGTTTACTCTTCGGCTTTCGTAAAGTCTTCGTACTCAGCGGCGGTCAAAAGGCTGTCGACTTCGGCCGGGGCGCTCATCTTCATCTTGATCATCCAGCCCTCGCCGTATGGATCTTTGTTGACCTTTTCCGGCTCGTCGTTGAGGGATTCGTTCACGTCGGTGACTTCGCCCGAGACTGGCGTGAAGATTTCCGACACCGCTTTCACCGATTCGACTGAGCCGAATGATTCGTTGCCCGCGAATGATTCGCCGGCTTTCGGCAACTCGACGTAAACCACGTCGCCAAGCTGCTCCTGGGCGTGATCGGTGATGCCGATGATCGCTGTGTCGCCATCAACGCGCACCCATTCATGGTCTTTGCTGTAGTGAAGATTATCGGGAACGTTAGCCATTGATTCTCCTGAAAGAAGTTTGAAGTTTTCAGTTGTCAGTTTTCAGTCTTGGTAACAGAGCCGAATCGGCTTGCCAAATTCACAGATGTTAAGCGTTCAAACTCAAAATTCAAAACTGAAAACCAAAACTACTTCGCTCGTTTATAAAATGGCAGCGCCACCACTTCAGCGCCGACCAACCGTCCGCGCACGTCAATTTCGAGCGCTGTGCCCACAGTTGCAAACTCTGTCGGCACGTAAGCCATGCCGATATTTTTTTTCAAAAACGGAGCAGGGCTGCCGGACGTGACGCGTCCTACTCGCCTACCGTTCACGAGCACGTCCTGATCGTCCCGCGCGATGCCGCGATCGGTGACTTCGAATCCGATCAGCTTTCGCTTGAGGCCTTCTTCCTTTTGTTTCGCGAGAGTTTCGCGGCCAATGAAGTCGCCTTTGTTCAATTTCGTAATCCAGCCGAGACTCGCTTCCAGCAGCGTCGTATTCTCGTCGATTTCGTGCCCGTACAAGCACATGCCGGCTTCGAGCCGAAGCGTATTTCGCGCCGCGAGACCACACGAAAGCACGCCCTCGTCGGACCCAAAATTCCCCGCGTCAAGAATCTTGTACCAAAGGCGTTCAGCCTGGTCGGGCGTAGCGTAAACTTCGAAGCCGTCCTCGCCGGTGTAGCCCGTGCGCGAAATGATCGCGCCGGCACCGTCAACAGTGCCGGTGACGAAGTGGTAATACTTTATTTCCGACAACTGCGTTTCAGTCAATTTCTGCAAGATCGAGATCGCATCTGGTCCTTGCAGTGCGAGCTGGCAATACTCGGCACTCGCATTTCGAAGTTCGACTTCTTCCGAAGCGTGATGCGATTTGATCCAGTTCCAATCCTTATCGGTCGTGCCTGCGTTTACGACCAACAGCAGATGATCTTCCGCGATTCGATAAACGAGCAGGTCATCGATCACCGTTCCTTGCGGAGTGGTCAAGGCTGAATACTGCGCCTGACCATCGATCAATTTCGAAGCGTCGTTCGAAACCAAACGATTAACGAACGCGATCGCGTCAGGACCACGGACGTCAATCTCGCCCATGTGTGAAACGTCGAACAGCCCAGCGTGCGTGCGCGTGCGCAGATGTTCGTTGACCGTGCCCGCCGGATACTGAACCGGCATATCCCAGCCACCGAATTCGACCATGCGCCCGCCAAGCCGGCGATGCGCTTCATTCAGCGGCGTGCGCTTTAGTTCAGTTGCTGGTGCAGACACTCGTGCGTGAACCTCTTGGCGATGGAGGGAATGATCTCGAACTAAACAACCGGTAAGCCCGCAAACTAACATGCGTCCGAAGCGAGGTCAAGAACGCAGCGAACTTGCTTGCAACCTCCGATGATTTACGATCATTTACCATGTCGAATGACGAAAATCGGCGCTGAGTCTCGCTTCCCGCGCCGCTTCGATCCGTAGGAAGCGCGCTTCCACTTGCTGTCACCGCAGGTAACGCCGACGCTGACGCTTATCGGCTTGTCCGCGTCAAACCTCAGCAAAATCGCACATGAAACTACCGGCACAGTCATTGCGATTGGACAACAGGCCGGAGTCCCTCGTGACCCGTCGAGTACGAGATGAAAGGTCCCCAGGCAGACGTTATGAAAAGAAAGCCCTTCAGCAACGCCGGTGGTTTCAGCACCATTCAATTGGTTATCACGATCGCGGTCGCTGCGATAGTTACCAGTTTCGCAGTCGTCGGCGTTACCCGCGCTCGCGAACATGCGCGGTTGATGAACTCCGCGCGCGAGTTCGCGGCTTACGTTGAAAGGGCGCGCGCTGACGCAGTGCGGCGCCATAACGGTGCGACCGTCCAGACAACGGACGAAAATAGTTTTACCGTAATAATGGATTTCGACGGAAACGGTTCGATCGATGCGAGCGACACCAAGAGTTTCGATCTTCAGCCCGGAGTACGCTTCACAACCGGGGTTCAAGCAGTCACCTTTGATTGGCGCGGCCGCATTTTTCAGGAGGAGTCCTTCGGTTTTTCAAATGGACGAAATACAGTGAGCGTGGGCATCACCGGCTCAGGCGACGTCACGTTCGATGCGCAGTTCTTTCATGATGCTTCGTTGCCGCCGGTGACATACACCGGAACTCCTGGTGGAGTAATTCCTGATCCAAGTCCTTCACCGGGAGCATCGCCAACAGCTTCGCCTTCGCCTTCACCTTCGCCGAATGAGTCGCCGACTCCAAACCCGAGTCCGACACCGACAGCAACGCCGACGGCTACACCGACCGCTTATCCGACGCCGACTCCGACACCTTCTGCGAGTCCGGGAGCGAGTCCGTCGCCCGGCGAATCACCGTCACCGTCGCCAACGCCTGCGCCATGCACGCTAGCAGCGAATCCTACGTCGCTGACAATCGTTAGCAATGGCTCGGCCAACGTGAGCGTGAACCGGAACAGCGCGACCGGGACGGGCACCATAACCGCGACATCGAGTAACAGCGGCCAAATTCAGGTAACACCCGCGTCGAAGAGCGTCACGGGAACCGCGGCCGCGACTTTCAAGGTGACGGTGAAGCGAACGAGCGGCAGCGTCACGTTCGCGGCTTCAGGATGCAGCTCGATAACGGTAACTGTGACTATTCAATAGCGGGAGGCTTCAGAACGTGAAGACAGAAATGAAACAGACGAAACAAATAAAATGCCGCGAGGAAGGCGGCTTCACTCTGCTGGAAACCTCCATCGCAATGGTTTTGTTGGCGATTGCGGGTCTCGGGATTGCGTCATGCTTTTTCTTCGCCGCAAAGAACAACAGCAGCGCGCGCGATCGAGAGCTGGCGATGGCCGTTGCGCAACAGCAGATGGAGCAATTTCGCAACCTGACGTTTACTGACGTCGGCCTCAACGCCACTGCGACAGCAGGGACAACCGCCACAATTACGCGTGGCGGGCGCCGTTATGCGGTGCAAACCACAGTCACGGACTCGAACGTGCAGAACGGTACCGTTAGAACCAAGACGATCCAGATCAGGGTAGTTCCGTGGAGTGACGGGGACAGTTGGGCGCGGAGCGTCACATCGGTATTCGGCTCGGTCACGATCATTGGCCAGCGCACAGCGCCAACGGTCGGCCCAAATCGCGCGCTGTAAAGGAAAGGTGAATCTGATGAAGCAGCAATTCACGAGCAAGCCTGAGGCTGGTTTTTCCCTAATCGAGCTAATTATCGCGATGACCATCACGCTGGTCGTGCTGGGCATTGCCACGACCATGCTGGCGCAGGCGCTGAACATTCGCACACGCGCGAACGAGAATATTGATGCGATGGCCGACGCGGAACGCGCGCTCAACATCATGTCGCGCGAAATTTCCCAGGCTGGATTCAATCTGTTGGACAACGGAATCGTCGCCGCAGATTCAGTAACCGACGCAAACGGGAACAGCACGATCCGAATTCGCGCCAACCTGAACAAGTTCGATACGTCAGCCAGCCCGACCGCTCGTGGCGGCATCGGCGTCCAGGATGAAGATTCTGGCGAGGACGTGAAGTATTTCATCTATCCGACGCAGAATACGACGCTTCTGGCGCGATACGACGCTTACGCCGACGGTGGCCCGGCTTCGACCGTGTTGGCGAACCGCCTGGACGCCATGCACGTTCATTATTTTGCCCAGAAAGTCACCTACAACACTTCTGGTTGCGACATTACCGGTGCTTCATTAGCGGAAGTCACGCCGGACGCCGCCCAATACGTGGTCATCGCCGTGTGTGTACGGCAATCCGCTACGGGCAAACCCGGCGACCCCGGCTATCAACCCGCCCACAACGTCTTGTTGACCAGCGACGTCGCCTTACGCAACGCGAATTTGATTAATTACTGAAGGAGAATCCCGATGAAGATCAAGGAAGACTCAAAACGGGTCAAGCAACAGCGCGGTGCCGCTTTGATAACTGTGTTGATGATTTCCACACTGTTGCTCGCGACGGGCGGTGCGCTCGTGCTGGTGACAGGTTTGTCGACCCGAACTGCCATCGATCAAACCGCGGAGATGCAAGCGTACTACAGCGCCGAAACCGGTTTGCAAGACACGCTGAATGCACTTCGCGGAAACGTCAACCCGCAGAGTTCTATGCCCCTTAATAGCAAAATCAGTTTTCGTAACGCCGTCACGCTGCTAACGTCGAATCGC
Source organism: Pyrinomonadaceae bacterium (assembly GCA_036001745.1). Lineage (GTDB taxonomy): Bacteria > Acidobacteriota > Blastocatellia > Pyrinomonadales > Pyrinomonadaceae > UBA11740. The sequence continues at coordinate 15,317 of DASYTZ010000140.1, read as the reverse complement.
CCTGGCGATCCAAGCACCACGCCACGCTTGTCCGGTTGGTTGAACTACAATTATTCATCCGATGGTGGCGCCGCGGATCGCGTGGCGCTAACGCCCAATTACTCGCCGATGAATGGCCTGGCGTATAGCGTCGAAGTCAGCGATCCCGATAACACGCCCATTATCGCCGGTGAGCCAACACGTTTGCTGGTACGTGTTCGCGGCTTTGGCCCGAAAGGCGCCGAGAAGCATCTGGAACTGAGTGTGGCCCGCACGAACGTTGATTATTCTCCGGCTGCGATGTTAATGATGCGCGGAGCTGATGATTGTAGCCCAATGTCGTTTACGATTGGTGACAGCGATCCGAAAGAATATTCCGGCCACGATCGCAGCGGATCGTCAGTACTGCCCACTTTCGGCGCCACGTGCGGCCCAGACGAAACAACCGAGGCTACTGCGGATACTAAGGACACGGTGGCTAGTCCAAAGTCCCAGTTATTTGGAACCTCGTCATTGCCGCCATGGCTGCAATCCGCCGATGAAGCACGTGCGTTTCTTGCCGATCAAAAAGCGAACGCAATCGCCCAAGGCCGCTACTTCACGTCTTTGAGTGGAAGTTCCGGCACCACTACCAGCCCGGAATTCACATTCGTAGACGGTGATTGCACGCTCGACGGTGGTGGCGGCCTGCTGATTGTGACCGGCAATCTGATCTTGAATGGAAATCCGAACTTCAACGGACTCATCCTGGTGCTCGGCGGCGGCCACATTCAACGCAATGGCGGCGGCGATGGTGACATCTTCGGAGCGATTTCGGTGGCGAAGTTTAACATTAACGGCACCGGTGGATTCCAAGCGCCGTTCTTTGATACGAACGGCGGCGGAACTTCGACAATGCAGTACGATTCATCGGCACTCCGCCAGGCGCTCAACGTGTCCGGACCGCGTGTCCAGGGAGTCCACGAATACTAAACTGACGCAAAGCTGATTCACTCTTACTCCCACGCTTTGCCTTTCCAGCCAATCGAAAACTGCCGGCGCATGCCGGCGCCTTGCTAACTGCCGCCTGAGAAAAAGACATGGCCAGAATCGACGACCTCTTGAGACAGATGGGCCAGCAAAACGCTTCTGATCTGCACCTGACCAGCGGCTCTGCCCCATTCATGCGAGTACATGGCGAGATGGTCAAGCAGAACTATAAGACTGTCTCTGCCGAAACCTGCCAGAGTCTGATTTTTGAGGTTCTCACCGACAGCCAGAAAGAACTGTTTACTGAAAAGCAGGATCTCGACTTCAGTTATCCGTTACCGGGCGTGGGTCGCTTTCGCGTCAATGTGTTTATGCAGCGCCACGGCATCTCGGCCTGTTTTCGTTTGATTCCGCACGACATCAAGAGCATTGCGGATCTAAATCTGGCGGAGCAGCTCTCGGACCTCATCAATGTTTCCGAAGGCCTGATTTTGGTAACTGGCCCAACCGGCTCAGGCAAGAGCACGACGCTCGCAGCGTTCATAAACGAAATCAACACGCGTCAGCAATCGCACATTATCACGATCGAAGACCCGATCGAGTTCGTGCACGACAACCAGCGCTGCCTCATCAGCCAGCGTGAGGTTGCCAGCCACACAAAGTCTTTCGCCGCAGCGCTGCGCGCGGCACTGCGTGAAGACCCGGACATAATCCTGGTGGGCGAGATGCGCGACCTCGAGACGATCTCACTGGCGATTACCGCGGCTGAGACAGGTCACCTGGTGTTCGCGACGCTCCACACAAACAGCGCCGTCAAGACCGTCGATCGCGTGATCGATGTCTTTCCGGAAAACCAGCAGTCGCAGATCCGCGTGATGTTGGCTGAGAGTCTGCGCGGTGTTGTGGCGCAATCGTTGCTGCCGCGCGCCGATAAAAAAGGACGAGTGCCGGTGATGGAAGTCATGGTCAACGTGCCGGCAGTAGCGAACCTGATCCGTGAGGGCAAAACGCACCAGATCGCCTCTGTGATGCAGACCAGCCGTGGACACGGCATGATGACTTTTGAAATAGCCACCCATGATTTAATTCAGAAAGGACTAATTTCTCCGGAGGACGGCACGAGCTTCCTGCGCCGCCGCAGCGCCGCGAGAACAATGTCCGGCAGCGGGAATCATGGCCACCGCGTGACGAACAGTTTGGCTGTGAACTAGTTCGAGACCTGCGAAAAGTCGCCTGAACTATTTTTCGGAAGGGTTAGCCTGTTCACGCCACGTTGTTCGTTGACGCCCTTTGCAAGCAAGAAAAGAGCGATCGTCTTTTTCACTGCCGTTCGTTGGTTGTAGGCTTTACTGACCGCTTGTCAGAATCTTCCGGAGCGATGATGACGATTCGTCGTTGCCGGGATAGAAGATATCGCTGATTTTCCAGGCTCTATGGTTGTCGCGCTCAACGCGAAACAGGATCGTCTGTTCTTTGCCGAAATTCTTGAAAGTGACCGGCACATCGGCAAGATCGCGATTACCCTCGCCATATTCGGGCGGCTTAATTCTAAAGGCTGTGATCTTCATATCCTGCGCGTTGTAGAGCGGGTCGCCATCCAAAGCGCCGACCTCACCTTTGGCGGACGAGACGGCAGCGTCTTTCCAAATTAGATCGGCAAGCTCTTTCGTGAAGTACTTCTGCAAACGCGCAACGGCTTTCGTCTGGAAAAACGGATCGGTCCGCGGATTCTTGTGAGCGGCGTACAAGTTTCTTACCAGCGCATCGGGCGTGATTCGCGCGCGCGATTGACCGACGCTAAAAGGCGTCACGAAAAAAAGTAATGCTGCCAGAAAAAAGACCTTGGTAGTCATGCCATCTAGAGTTCGTCTGATTCCGCTGGTCCGAGCTGTCTCACCGTGCGTTCCCACGCGCTCTTGAATGGGTAGCAGTAAATCAAAACGATTACCGAGACACCGGCTGCACGCAGCATGTGTGTCCAATCGAATGGCGGCGCAATCATGGTGACAATGAAACCCATCAACGCGATCGCGCCGCCAATCGCCGCGACCTGAATGGTTGTGCCTTCGAGGGTCTTCAACAGTCCGGACACGCCTTTGACAGCAGCAATGTCCTGCAAGCGCATCGCGGCAAAGCGGGTGCGGCGCAGAACAAAAACGCCAAGTCCGCACACCAAGATTGTGATCCATAGACCCATCGCGATCTTCGGATCTTTGGGACGCGAAATGCGCTCTCCCGCAACGAACGCGATGGCCAGCAATCCGATGTCGAGTGCGAAGAAAACGAGAACTACAATCGTCGCTGCGCGGTGGCGACGATTGAGTTCTTCGTTAACGGCTGGCGTCATTTGCGGGAAGGTTAGCTAAAGCTACGGCTTTGGTGTGGCGGTCGGCGTCTGTGTCACGCGCGGGCGTTCCGTTGGCGTCGTTCGCTGAATAACCGGCTGCACGTTCTCAGGGAGTTCGCCCCCGTTCGCGATGGCGCGGTCGATCAAGTCCGTGCCTTCGCCGTGACGAGTGATTAGTATCCCGTCGCTGTTTGTGGTCACGTTAGCGCTGCCGGTGATTTGCTGCATCAGGTTTCCCATGAAGCCGGGCTTCGGGCACGGCGGCAGGTCCTTCTTGATTGGATCCGGCTCGGGAATCGGTGCGCCGATGATATTCAGTTGCTCTTTGGACTTGTCCACATACTCACTGTTTGGATAGTCGCGCACGAGTTGCTGATAAAGCTTCGCCGCTTCATCCGGTTCTTCTTCTTCCTGGAACGTCGTGGCAAAGCGGAACAGCACCTCATCCATAAGACAGAAGTTGGGATATTTTTCGACGATTTCGCGAAGCCGATCCTGCGCGCCCTTCAGGCCACCCTTCTTGTGGCTGTAACGCGAGTCGTAATAAAAGCGCGCCACTTGCAGGTTATGCATCGCGAGGTTGTCCTGCACTTCGCGCAGCCGCTCTTCGGCCTGCGGTCGCAAATCACTCTGTGGATATTTTTGCAGCAGTGCTTTCAGGCGCTGCTCAGCCTTGCGCGCGTGACTGATGTCGCGATCGGACAAGCCCATCTGTCGCATTTCCGTTTCCGCGACTTTCAACAAAGCGTCGTCCGCGAGTTGGTCAGTCGGGAAGAACGTGCGCCAGTCCTCGTAAGCCTGGCCGGCCTGCGTCAAAGACGAGGTAGTTCCTTCGAGATAGAACGAATCGGCGATGGCCAGCTTGGCCAGCGGCAAGTAAGGCGAATCCGGATAGGTGTTGATGATCGTGGTGAACAGCAGACGGCCGGTTTCATGATTGCCGTGGCGCACTTCTTTCGCTGCTTCGATGAACAGAACGCGATCGCGGCCCGGCGCGATGGTGCCGGTCAGCTCGTCGTACTTGTCATTCTTTTTGCCGGGGAGCAGCCCAAAGAAACGACGTTTGCTCTTCTCCTTCGGACGGTAGTTTGCGGTCTCCCCGCTGCGCGCACTCGCCGTCGATTGCAGCGCCGCATCGACGCGCGTGTTCAACTCAGTGATAGATTGTTCCAATCCGCCCAATCGCGACGTGTCGTATTTTTCGGCTTTCTCCTCTTTCGTGTGCAGGTCGTTAACTTCGCTGAGAATTGAGCCGGCTTCTTTGTCCAAGCCGCGTAGACGCTCGCGCGGATCGTCCGGGTTCTTTTCTTTATCGCCTTTGTCGGTCGAATTGATTGCCGCGATTGCCGCTGAGAGCGACCGGCGCATGGCCTCGAGCTTTGACCTCATAACGTTGAGCCGCTGCATGTTCGACAAATCGCTTTGTCCCTGGCTGCCCTGTTGAGCGAATGCGATCCACGATTGCGGTAATGTGAACGTGAAGATAAGCGCGCCGCACAGGGCCAATGTAGCCGCCCCGCGATGCCGAAAGTGAGTGCGCAAGCTGGTTGCGTTTGAAAGCATTTAAAATCCTCCGAAAAACGATGCCAATTCTAAACTGCTCATGCGCGATTGGCTAACGCGCGAGCCGTGAAACGCCATAGAAAATCAATATCAAACCCAGAGTACTGTAGCTTCGCGCAATTCGCGGAGCGCCACTCCCGGATCTTTCGCGCCGAAAATCGCGGAACCCGACACGATAATCTCTGCTCCTGCCGCCGCGACCTCGGCGATATTATCCGCATCGATCCCGCCGTCGATCTCGATACGAGTTTTCAAGCCGCGCTCGTCGATCATCCGCCGCAGACGGCGCAGTTTCTCCAGCGATTCGGGAATAAATTTTTGTCCGCCAAATCCTGGATTTACCGACATTAACAACACGTAATCTGCGAATTTAAGAACTTCGTCAATGGCCGACAGCGAAGTCGCCGGGTTGATCGCGATGCCGGCTTGCCCGCCCGCGGCTCGGATTGCCGACAACGTGCGATGCGCGTGGTTGTCGGCCTCGATGTGAATTGAGACCATCTGCGCGCCCGCCTTCACGAACTGCTCGGCGTACTGACCCGGCTTGACGATCATCAGATGCGCGTCGATAGGTAAACGGGTTGCACGGGAAATCGCTTTCACGACCGGGAGCCCAATCGTGATATTCGGCACGAATCGACCGTCCATCACGTCAACATGCAGCAGGGAAGCTCCTGCGCGCTCGACCGCCTGAATCTGCTCGGCCAGATGCGCGAAATCTGCCGACAGAATCGAGGGCGCGATTTCAATCATCGATGTGTGATGGGAAGTCATGAGTCTTCAGTAAAATCGGTATGGGATCTTGACCCGCTGTATCGGGATTCTGTATCAAGGCGTTGGCGCCGGAACGGGCCGGCGATTATCGTTTGCGTTGTGCGGCCGATTCGTGTTCCCGCTGTTTGTGTTCGCACTAGCCGGCGGCGTCGCGGTGCGATTTGCGTTGCCGTTTAGGTTTGGCATGACGCGGTTCGCGTTAGCATTCCGGTTTTGGTTCGACAAGTTTGCATTCGCGTTGTCGTTCGCGTTGCGATTCGCTGGTTTCTTCTTTGGCGTCGGACTCGGACTCGCCGATATGCTGCTTGTGTTTTGGTTCTTGTTTTCAGTTGATGTGTTTTCGTTTGTGCTCGAAGGCGTCGTGGTCTCGCCATTTGTCGCGCGACTGATGTCCACCGCCACGGTCTGGCCCACTTTCACGGTGACGCCGGCCGCCGGAAGCTGAATCAGCACAGTGTCAGGCTTTGCTTCCGCGGTCGCCCGCGTAGCCCTTACACGAAAGTTTAAGCCAGCATCCTCGATCGTAGTCTCCGCCGCAGCGCGGTCCTTTCCTACCACGTCTGGAACTCGCGTTTGCGAGCTGCGTAGCGAAAGATAAATCGCCCCCATTAATCCCAATGAAAACGCCACGGCAATGCCGATCACAATGACGATCCGCTTGATTACTAAAAGGATTTGCCGGACGGTTGGCGTCATCAATGCTCAATTTCAGCGGTCGAACCCGCGACACAGGCCGCCGAACGGCGAAGTCTAACATGTCGGTAACCGCCAGCGATAGCAGTCCGGACTCGCCGCAATACTCAACCCCGCCGCTCCAGGCCGGCGATGAAAAACCCGTCACAACCGTCGCGATTTGGCCATGTTCGAACATAGCCTTCCGGTGTTTCCAACTGGGTGGGCGCATTGAGCGGCGTTCTAACCAAGTCACGATGGGTCGCAAGAAAGCTTTCGACGACGCGTTCGTTCTCCTCCGGTTCTACTGAGCACGTCGAATAAATCAGCCGGCCGCCGCGACGCAGTACGCGCGCCGCGTTCGAGAGCATAAGCAGTTGCTGCGACGCAAGCTGCAAGATGTCTTCCGGCGCGAGCCGATATCGAATTTCTGGATGGCGACGGAGAGTGCCGGTGCCGGAGCATGGCGCGTCCAGGAGCACTCGGTCGAATGATTCATCCGAAAAAGGAAGTGGCTTTGTAGCATCGTGCTGGATAACGTGAATTCGCGCGTCCTGCTTTAGCGCGAGCCGTTGCATTGTTTTCGCGCGACGCGGATGAATGTCGCCGGTGACGACGGTTGCTTCCGGTGCAAGCGCGGCGATGTGCGTGGCTTTGCTTCCAGGCGCTGCCGTGACATCGAGCACGCGATGACCGGGGCCAACGTGAAGCAGATGAGCGAGCAACTGGGACGCTTCGTCTTGCAGGTAGATAAGGCCCTCGTCGACTAGCTCGCGAAGTACGCTGCCCGCGCCGGCGACGCGCCACGATCCAGGAGCAATCTTTGACGAGGTCAGTTCCGCGCCCGCTGACTCCAACTCGGGCATTGTTCTTTTCCGAGCTTGTTCGTCGCGTTGCGCGCGCGCAGTGAGTCGAAGCGCAACCGGCGCCGGCTGATTATTCGTTCGCGCGAACTCACGAGCTTCATCAAAGCCGAACGCGTTGACCCAACGTTCAATCAACCAGCGCGGATGCGATGTCTCGATCGACAGCTTCTCGACTGGATCTTGAATCTCTGTTGCGGGATCGTAAATGGGGTCGCGCGTCGCACGCCGCAGCACGGCGTTGACGAAACCTGCCGCTGACTTTAAGCGACTCGCGCGCACCAGATTCACCGACTCATTGACCGCGGCGGACGACGGGATGCGCGTCAGAAAGCGAAGCTGATACAGCCCAATCTCCAAAGCCAGACGTACGGGTAGATCAAGCTTTTGAGCAGAGCGATTTCCGAAATGCTCAATGCTTCGATCAAGCCACAGTCGCCGGCGCAAAACGCCAAGCACCAGTTCATGACACAACGCTCGATCGTCCTCGCGCATATTCGCGTCGAGCGTGGCCAGCAAGACTGACGCAAACGCGGATTCCGCTTCCACTCTGCGCAGAATTTCGAACGCCGAGCGACGTGCCGGTGAGACTGTCATGTTTAATCAGGGGTGAATTGGGCAGGCTTGGACAGCGCACAGCTTCCATTCACCTTCGCGGAGAGAATACACGTTCAGAATTTTGTATTGGCCCGAGATTTCGCGGCCGTGATAAATCCAGTTTGCAGTGTCGCGAGCGGTCAGCATCGCGGTCGGTCCGAACACGCGCACGCTAACCTGGTCGCGATTGATGTGCTGAATTTTCAAGTCGCCGCTGACGCAATCAGCGATGAACTGCGCTTTGTCATCGCCTTCGAGCGGATAACTAAATACAAAGTCCTCGGCCATGATGCGGTCCAAAGTTGGGCCATCGCCGTTAGTCATAGCCTTTACCCATTCTTCATTCATCTGACGCAGGTGCTGTTCGATTTCGAAGGTATCAGGGTGCACACTCATTTGACGTTCGCTTCTACGACAGATCGCCGAACGAGTCAACCTGCATTGATTGGCCGTATTCTTTTTGCGATTGGTGTTGGCTAAAGCGACACGATATGGGATGCAAAGCCGGTCTCGCGACCTTCTGGGCGCGTGGCATGTTCATTGCCAACCTATAATTACTGGAGGTCAATGGCATGCGAACAAATTATTTCAAGAGGATTGTTGGAGGCTTAATCCTGGGACTCTCGCTGCTAAGCATTGGTGTAATGTCGAGCGCGACGGCCCAGGCACAATATCGGCGCAACGATCAATACGAGCAGGATCGTTATCGTCGCGATCAGGATCGGAATCGGCGCGATGATTGGTGGAATCGAAATCGGTATCGCCGCAGTGGCAGATACAACGATGGCTACCCGGATCTCGGCGGCTCATTCGATCTGCGGCAGACGGCTTTGAATGCGGGCTTCGCCGATGGCGCAAAGGCGGGCCGAAAAGATCGTAACAGTCGTAGAGGTTACGACTTTCAAGACGAGAAGGAGTATCAGAAAGCGACCCGCGATTACAGCTCGAGACTCGGCGATCGGTATATCTATCAAGAGTACTACCGGGTAGCTTTTGAGCACGGCTATGCCGACGGCTACGCCGGTTACTAAATCAGTTTCCTAACCCCAGCGCGACGCGTGAGTGAGGTGCAAAACTTCACTCACGCTTTTTTTCTGACGCGATGCGTTATGGGCACCAGCATTCAGAGGGCGGACGCAAATCAACGCCACTAATTAACGGAAGCCAGCCGCAAATCGCACTTTATTTAAGGTACAAGCACAGACGATTCGAATAGGTTGAAGGCCGAACTATGTCCAAAATCCTGGTTATTGAAGATGATGATGTCGCACGCGAGTTGATGCGCATGGCGCTCGAGGCGCGCGGGCATGAAGTGCAGGCTGCTGAAAACGGCGTGGAAGGTTACGATACTGCTCTGTTCATGAAACCCGATTTGATCATCACTGACATTCAAATGCCGGGCGCGGACGGTGTGCACGTCGTTCGTCGCGTGCGCGATACTCCTTCGTTGCAAGACATTCCCATTCTGGTGACCACCGCATTCGGTACGGGCACCGCAACTTTTTCACTGCAAGCGGGCGCGGACGCCTACGAACCAAAACCGCTCAATCCGAAAAACTTTCTCGCTACTGTCGAACGCCTCCTGGCTACGCGAGACACCTCGAAAGCGGCATAGACCGGCGACCTCTGAGAATTTACAACTCTTAACAAACAACTGAGCCAACGCTCACGTAGACTGGATCATCCGAATGAGCCCAGTCCGTTTCAGCGAGAATCGTCTTAATACACCGCACTTCCACGCCAATTTCGCGGAACCTTTTGCCGCCCCGGTTCGTGTAACACCGGGAACGCCACGGAGCCAGCGCCTGATGACCTTCACCGAGAATCCCTCGCTTAGATTGCCGTTCGTGCGTCAAGGCGCGGCAGGCAGGATTGTCCTCGCAGTTATTTCTTTGATTGCCGCCAGCACGAGCGCCCGCGCGCAACCGGCCAGCGCGAGCCCAAGCGCAACGCCGGCGCCCGCCTCTTCACCGGATGCGAAAACTGCGGAGAAGAGTTCAGGTCGCAACATTGTCCTTCCGCCTGAAAAATCCCAGCCAGTGCGCATTACGCGCTTCGAGAAGCCTCCGGTTATCGACGGCAAACTGGATGACGAAGTTTGGAAGCAGGCGGTCGTCCTCAAGGACTTTTACGACATCGATCCGGGAGATAATGCTCCGCCGCTGAAGCCGACTGAGGTGCTGCTCGGTTACGACGCGAAGTTTCTCTACATCGCGTTTCGTGCTTACGACGAGCCGGACAAGGTTCGCGCCACCGTCGCACGCCGTGACAACATATTTTCCGACGACTACGTTGGCTTCTTTCTCGACACTTTCAACGATCAACGAAAAGCCTTCGAAGCTTTTTTCAATCCGCTCGGCATCCAGGGTGATGCCACGTTTACTGAAGGGCGAGGCGAGGATTTCAGTGTCGACGTCGTGATGGAATCAAAGGGCGTGGTCGATGACAAAGGCTATACCGTCGAAGTCGCAATCCCTTTCAAGTCGATTCGCTACACTGCCGGCAAAGGCAAGCTTTGGGGCGCGCATTTTTTCCGTCGCATTAAGCGCCACAACAACGAGCTCGATTCATGGATGCCGATCTCGCGCTCAGTCAGTGGCACATTGAATCAGGCTGGGCACGTCACGGGCCTCGAAGGGATTTCGACTGAGCGCACGCTGGAGTTGATTCCCAGCCTGACCATTTCCGAGACGGGCAGGCAGGTCCGCTCGTACGGAGTGTTTCCCAACACGGCTGCGGCCGCAACTGATCCCGGTCGGATCGTCAACGAGCCGGCAAAATTAGATCTGGGATTGACTGCGAAGTTTGGTTTGACGCCGACCGTCACTCTCGATCTCGCGGTGAATCCGGATTTTGCTCAAGTTGAAGCCGATCAACTCGTGGTGACCACGAACCAGCGCTTTCCGATTTTCTTTTCGGAGAAGCGGCCGTTCTTTCTCGAAGGCATCGACATTTTCCAGACGCCGATTCTGGCGGTACACACGCGCACCGTCGTCGATCCCGATATCGCCGTGAAGCTTTCGGGTAAGCAGGGAAAGAACACTTTTGGTGTGATGGTTGCGAGCGACAACGGGCCCGGTAATTTGAGCGCTGACCTTCGCGGTGCGCTGGCATCTTGTCTGGAACGCCGCGCTTTGAATACAAATCCAAACATCACGGTCGTCTGCAACGACGAAAAGTTTGTCGACAAGAATGCCTACATCGGAGTGTTGCGGCTGAAGCGCGATATCGGCAAAGGCGACAGCACGATTGGCTTGATCGCGACGACCTACAACTTCATCGAGAAGCACAATCAACTCGGCGGCGTCGATGCACGCCTTCGTTTGGATAAACAAACGATCTTCAATTTTCAGGTTCTGGGAACCACGTCGCGCAATTTCTTTTTCGATCCTTTTCAGGGCAAGAGCATTTATCGCACGGGCAACGGCTTCGCTTATTCGACGACGTACGATCATTCGGGCAGACACTGGGGCTATCAATTTTACGGCGAAGGTTACACCCACGACTACCGCGCCGACGTCGGGTTCTTTGGGCGGCGCGACACGAACTTCAACAGTTTCTTCGGGCGACACAACACCACTCCCAATCCGAAGAAGAAGATCATCAGCCGCCACATTCACAATTTTAGTTGGATTGGCTACGACTTTCAGGGCCGAATTCAGAATTGGGAGAGCGAGAGCTACATCGAATGGCGGCTGCCGCGCAATTCGAACTTCAGTTTGGCCTGGGAGCCTGCGTACGAGCGTATCCTCGAGGAAGAGTTCGGCACTTCGCGCAACGCGCCGTGCATCACCGACCCCGATCCGGCAAAACGATGTCGTGCCGCGTTCTATGGCCCGGATGACGAACGCTCAGTTCACAAGAACCACTTTTTCATAGCCGGCGGCTCGCAGCCTAATAAGAAGATTCAATTCAACGGCCGCGCGGTCTGGCGCGTGAATCATCTCGATCTGGATTTTGGCGGCGGCCGGCGCTTTCCCCGTGTCAGCCCGGTAGCTCTTTTGCTGGGGCAAGGCGCGCCACTCGATCCAGGAGCGGGAAACCTGTTTGAGTTCAGCGGCGGTGTCACGTATCAACCGACAAACGCGCTGCGCATGTCACTTAACTACGTCAAGAATCGGTTGGTGCGCAAAGACACGCACCGGGTGGCGTTCGACACTAACATCTTCACATTGCGCACGACTTATCAATTCACGAAATTTACTTTCGTTCGGGCGATCATTGACTACAACACGCTGAATCAGCGCGCTCGCTCTCAGGTTCTTTTTGGTTGGACGCCAGGTCCCGGCACAGCTTTCTACGCGGGTTACAACGACGATCTCAATTACGGCTTCAACGCCATCAGCAGCTCGATCATTCCAGGGTTCCGGCGTAACAGCCGCACGTTCTTCATCAAGATGTCTTATTTGTTCCGCAAGAGTTTCTGACTCGCCAAACAGAGACGCTGCCGGACAGACCCGATGTTTCGCAAAACAGGGGGGAAGCATGACAAGTAAACTCTGTGTTGTAAGTAGGCTGTCTCTAGCAACAGTGTTCGTGTCGTGTGTGGCGTTGACCACGTTTGCCGGTCCAGTTTTCACATCGCCGACGCCGCTTCCTTCTCCACAGCCCGCGGCTTCCCCTGCCACCACGTCCACAGATTCATCAACGAAGGCCGCCTCGTCTCCGGCTCACGGCCGGGTCGTTCTGCCGCCTGAGAAGAGCCAGCCCGTCCGTATCACCAGATTCGAAAAGGTTCCGGTGATCGATGGCCGCCTGGATGACGACGTGTGGAAAACCGCGGCAACTTTCAAGGATTTCTATCAAACCAGTCCGGGCGACAATGTCGCGCCGTCGAAGCCGACTGAAGTGATGATCGGCTACGATGCGAAGACGCTTTACATCGCTTTTCATTGCTTCGATGAGCCAGACAAAGTGCGCGCCACAGTCACCAAGCGTGACGACGTCCTGAATGGCGCAGAGGACAGCATCCGCGTTCTGCTTGATACCTTCAACGATCAAAGGAAAGCTTACGTGCTCGCGTTTAATCCCCTGGGCATTCAGATGGATGGTATCCGGACTGAAGGAGTAAACGTCGATTTCAGTGTGGATATTGTGATGGAGTCGAAGGGCGCGTTGACGAGCGATGGTTACGTGGTCGAGGTCGCGATTCCTTTCAAGTCATTGCGTTACGAAGCCGGCAAGGACAAGCTTTGGGGCATACAAATCTTTCGCATCATTCAACGATTTAATGGCGAGCAAGATTCATGGATGCCAATCTCGCGCGACATAAACGGCATTTTGAATCAGGCGGGACACATCACCGGCCTCGAAGGGATTTCCGCCGAGCGAACGCTCGAATTGATTCCGAGCATAACTGTTTCGGAAACTGGAAAGCTTCTGCCGCATTACGATCCGATTCCCAACGACCCCGGTCGACTGGTAAATCAGCCAATCAAGTTCGATCTCGGGTTGACTGCCAAGTACACACTGAACGCTAATTCAACTATTAATCTCGCGATCAACCCTGATTTTGCCCAAGTCGAAGCCGACGCAACGGTAGTCACCACAAATCAACGATTTCCAATCTTCTTTCAGGAAAAACGTCCCTTCTTCCTCGAAGGAATTGATCTATTTCAATTACCGCTGAACGTCGTGCACACGCGCACGATCATCAATCCGCTGATTGCGGCGAAGATCGTCGGCAAATCGGGTCGCAATTCTTATGGCCTGATGGTAGCTGCCGATCGTGGCCCTGGGACGTTCACTGGTGACGAGCGGCTGGATCCATTCAATTTTCCGCTGCTTGACAAGAAGGCCTACCAAGGCGTGCTCCGTTTGAAGCATGATATCGGCAAAGAGAACCACATCGGGCTCGTCGCGACCAGTTACAACTTCATCGAAAAGCATAATCAAATTCTCGGCGTTGATGGCCGCTTCAAACTCGATCCGCAATCTACGTTGGTGCTGCATCTCGTCGGCACAACCTCGCGACGCTTCTTCCGCGATCCTGCATTAGACCGAAGCGTGGCTTGCGCCGGGCTGACTGGCCGCGATCTGACTTTCTGCAACCGGCGATTGGTCTATCGCACCGGCAACGGCCTGGGTTATCTCGCGAATTACACGAAATCCGGGCGTCACCTGTTTTTGCAAGCCCAGGCATTCGGCCGCACAGCGGATTTTCGTTCCGACCTCGGTTTTGTCCGCCGCACCAACACCAATGAAGACGACTTTTTCTGGCAGTGGAGTTCAACGCCTAAACAAAAGGCGCGCTTTGTGTCGTGGAATATCGAGAGCTTTAATAACCTCAATTACGATTGGAAGGGAAGAATCCAGGGCGGAGCGACGGGCGCCCACGCCTTCTTCAATTTCCAGAATCAAACTTTCTTTGGTGGCGGCTTTGACGATCGTTACGAGAAGGATTACGAGGAAGAATTCGGCGCCAAGCGCACTGCGACGCAAAGCGGCGCTTTCTTTGGCGAGCCGACGCGCGCGTCTCACGACAAGGTCTGGTTCTTTGGCGGCGGCACGACGCCAAACAAAACGTATTCGATTAGCTTCTTCGCAAACTTTGGTTTCGGCGCGATGGACTATGACTTCGGCGGCGGCGATCGCTTTCCGCGCGTCAGTCCCGCGGCTCTGCAATTCGGCCAGGGCGTGGCGCTCGACCCCGGGCCGGGGCGCGCTCTCGATCTGAATGGATCGTTCAGGTACAAGCCAACGAACGAACTCACAATGTCGCTCGATTACACCAAGTCGCGGCTGCGCCGTTACGACACCGGACTTGTGGCGTTCGACGACAACATCTTCGCGTTGCGCAGCACGTATCAATTCACGCGATTTATTTTTGCGCGTGCGCGCATCGATTACGACACGCTGGCCGCAAATGTGCGCGGACAATTCCTGCTGGGATGGACACCAAATCCCGGCACGGCTTTCTATGTTGGATACAACGACGATCTAAATCGGAACGGCTTCAATCCGTTCACGGGTCAGCTTGAGCCCGGCTTTCGGCGTAACGGCCGCACGTTCTTCATCAAGATGTCCTATCTAATTCGCAAGAGCTTCGGATAAACTCTCCGCCTCGAAAGCGCCGTAGGCGCGTGGTGTTCATAGAACCCAAAGCCGTTTGTCGCTCGAGCGCAGCGAAATGCAAAAAACATTTCGCTGCGCTCGTCTAGTTCAGAGCGGTCGCCGATGCTATAAACATTTTGCGGCTACGCCGCTGTTACGGGCGCGCCATTTGTGATGCCAAGTTTCATTCGAACACTGAAACCATTAGGGTTGGTGCTGTCGGTTTTCGTTTCCGCAGTCGCGCAATCGGCGACTCCTTCCAAAATTTCCATTCCGCCGGAAAAAGCCGTTCCTATTCGCGTGGCGCGCTTTGACCAGCCGCCGGTAATCGACGGCAAGCTCGATGACGAAGCCTGGCAGCACGCCACCGTTTTCAAAGACTTCATCCAGACGCGACCCGGTGACAACATCGCGCCCTCGCGAGAGACGATGATGTTGATTGGTTACGACAGCAAGCATTTGTATTTCGGATTTCATTGTTTTGACGAACCACACAATGT
>DASYTZ010000139.1:0-10093 GCA_036001745.1 Pyrinomonadaceae bacterium | reverse complement strand
GCGCGCTACATGAAGTTTCTGCTCGATCACTTCGATGGCGATTTGTCACTGGCGCTGGCTGGCTACAATGCCGGCGAAGGCGCAGTTGAGAAGTACGGCTTCCGCATTCCGCCCTATGCCGAGACTCAGGAGTACGTTCGCCGAATATCGCGTCGTTACAACCTGCTGCGCGATCCGAATGCCGCGCTTTACGCGCCGAGTTTGTCGCGCTCACAACTCGCCCGGCTAAACGCAAAGCCGTCCGTCCCTCTGACGATTTATGAACGCAGCATTCTGACTGTGCGTCTGCCGGATGGCCGTTTGCAGTTAATGACCCAATGATAGCGAGCTAGTTCGCGATTCTCTTTCATCGAGGCGACGCCGTAAGGGTGGTCGCCTCGTTTCGTGTTTGGAGAACGCCCCGGTTTATGTATGATTAGCGCGGCTAACGTAACACCGGCATCACGACAACATGCGCTGCTCCAGTTGCGGATCATTTCTCGATTCAGACAGCCGATTCTGCAAGAACTGCGGAACGGTGGTGCGCGATCCAGAGGAAACCAGGATCGCTCGTCCAGAGATTTCGACTCCCGCACGAGCTGTTGAGAAAAACGAGGATGTCGAGCACGTTATCTTTACCGTGCGACCGACGCTTCTGTTCGTAAAGATCGGATACGCGGCAGCAATCATCGGTGCGATTATGCTAACGATTTTTCTTCAATTCATCCCCGTGCTCCGGGATATTCCGGTATACATCACCATTCCAATCGCTCTCGCGTTGTTGCTGATTCCGGCTTATTACCATCTAAAGCGAAACATGATTCGCTACAGACTCACCGATTCGAAGATCGAAATCGATTACGGCTTGATCGCGCGCACCACCCGTAACATTCCGCTGGCAAAAATCCAGGACGTCACGGTTTCGGCCTCGATTCCGCAGCGCCTGCTCGGCTTCGGCGACGTGGTCGTGGACAACGCGAGCGAGATTGGCGGCTCAACGATCCTGCACAACATCAACAACCCGCGACACTACGCGGACCTGCTTTTGCGCGAGTTGCGGCGCTGGCATTAAACTCAAAAAGCATCAAACGAGTCGCAACCTCTGTGATTCGTGGAACATCGCAACTCGTGCGGGTTCTAAAGTGAGCCCGCAAATGTGAAATGCACGTGCGCCCCTTTATCTTTTCAGTATTTCTAGGGTTCATGTTCGCTGTTGCCGCGGCGGCCCAATCCGCTCCCGCGACCGCACAATCACCGGGCGTCAGTTCTGACGAAGACATTCCAGTTTTAGTGAAGCACCTGCCGAACTGGGAATCGGTCGCCAAGCAATCGAAGTACGTGGTGACGCTCGAAGACTTGAAACGCGTCGTTGCCAACCAGCCCGTGTTGGAGGCCGTCAGCTTTGAAGGTGGGACCGAAGCCGTGACAGCGAATTACGGTCAAGCGCAACTCGTGATCGTCGAATTCAGCACGCCGCAGTTTTCGGTGGATAACGACCAGCGCATCGCCGCGAAGATTCAGGAACTGAAAACGCAAACGCAACCCGCGCCCACAGCGTACCGTCGCGTCGGAAACTATTCGGTGTTTGTCTTCGGCGGCACGGACGAGGCATCAGCCAATCGGCTCATCGATCAAGTTCAGTATCAGAAAACTGTGCAGTGGCTGGGCGAGGACCCGCATCTTTACGAGCGGCTTCAGCGCTACTTCGCCCAGACCTCCGCGGGCGTGCTGATTGCCGTCCTGAAAAGTTCAGGGCTGTCGCTGATCGCCTGTCTGGCGATCGGTGGTTTTTTTGGTTACCTGCTGTTCCGGCAAAGACGAGCGCAAGCGGCCGCGTCGTATTCAGACGCGGGCGGCTCTGTCAGACTAAACCTCGACGAGCTAACGGACGCTCGGAACTCGGCGCGACTCCTCGAAAAACATAACCAACAACCGAACTAACAACTTTTGTTATCGGGATGACGAAGGCGCCGGGACGGTCACGTTGACGTTCACGGAAGTTGATTTGCTTCTGAACAGTCCACCCTTCCACGCCAAAATTGCCAACACCACGATAACCACGAAAATCACCAGCACAGCAACCACGCCGGTGCTGCCGCCGCCGCCACCATTATCGGCCATATCGATCCTCCGATCGGGAAACTGCGTTTACTGAAAAGGGGCTAAGAGGGGAAGGGTTAATGCAGTGAGATTCTTAACATAGCGTCGGAAAACGGCGTCAACCGCCGCACCCTGAATTAAAAAAAGCAGGTGACAACGGGGGGCGTCGTCACCTGCTTTCGGAATCGCCCACGTTCAGGGGCGTTGCTGTGTATTGTGGTTATTCTTCGCGGCCACGTCGCGGTCTCCGGGGACGTGTTCGTTCCCGGGTCGGCTGAACGTCACCAGGCTGAACGGTCGGAGACGCTTGCGGCGCTTTCGCGCCGGGCGGACAGATCCAGATCTCAATGAAGTCCTGATCGCGGTAGCCTCCATTGATGACGTTGATTCGCCGTGCATCGACGCCGCGGTCATTGACCAGGTATTCCTGCGCGCGTCTGCCGAGAGCGTCGGCCTGACCCGCACGGCTGGTACGGCCGGCATAGACGAAGATATAAGCTGTTGCGTCTGGAGCGTTCTGTAACTCGATCGCGAGGTTATCCAACCGCGCTTTCGTGTCATCGAATGCGATCGACGGAAATTGATCGAACATTCGGCACTCCGGCGGTGGCATTTCCTTGCGCGTCACGTTTGTCGACGCTTCAGTCGTCACCCGACATGCCGGGTCGCCCGAGCCGTCATCGACAACCAAAGTTGCCGTGATGCGCTGACCACCTAAACCAGTTGAATCGACAGTTATCGTCGGCGTACCGGCGCCGTTCACGATTCGCGCTTCAGCCGGCGATACCGTCCACGCGTAATTAAGTGCTGATGTGCCGGAGTACGATACGTCGGCCGTGAACGTAATCAGATCGCCGTCGTTAACAGTTGCCGGCGCCGATACAATCACCGGATATGGACACGGAGATGTCGGTGGTGTGTATTTCTTCGGCACGTAATTCAGGTTGAGGCAGAGTCTGCGCGCCCGCTCGATTTCGAATTCACGGACCCAACGACCGCCGTTCGGCAGAGTAATCTCAACCGTGTGATGGCCCGGGTCTAATTCGATTCGCCGAACGTCGGTGGATGTGGTGCCTTCCGGCCTTCCATCGATGCTGATCGGCAGTCCGCCGGGAGTGGTTGTGACTTCCAGCGTTCCGTACTTGACGCGCTTCTTCGCGTACGCCGTCGAAGACGTACAGACCAGCGCGAACGAGAGCGCAATAGCGGCGGTGACAATAATCTTCATGAGTGAAGTGACCATGTATTTTCTCTGAGTCATTTGTCTACACCTCCAACATGGTCGCTGCTTCTTTAGCTGCACGCATTTTCGCATACCGGCGACGCGCGCCTGCGCTCAACGCGGCGATTCCGGATCCCAGCAACAGCAGCGAAGCCGGTTCAGGAACTGTCGGAGTCGGCGTGGGCGTTGGCACTTCCGGCGGCGGAACTTTGTGGTGATGAGTACAAATACCAGTCACGCAAATTAGCGGAATCAACAGCAGGAATGGCCATTTCGGAAAGCCCCCACCCACCGCGGGTATCTCGCCGCAGTCGCAAATCGTTCCGTTAACCTGATCCTGATCGAAAACCTGCACGTCGCCTTGCGGCTGTTGCGGCGCCAAATCGGTGCCGGCCACGAGCGACGAATTCGAGCTTGAGTTCTCAGTCGCGGAGAGCGCGTTTGAAGCCTCTACCACGTCGCCATCAGTAGCCTTCGAAACGGAGCTCGCGGAAGATTGCGAACTGTTGTTTCGAACGTTCAAGGGCGTCGTGGGATCTTGGGTCACCCGCAACCGAAGCTGTGTGGTCTGGCCGCCCCTTTGCAGGTCACCCATCACGTTCACAACATCGGCAAATTTGATTGGACTCGCCTGCGTAGGCACGGCGACCAGCAACAACAAACTGGCCATGGCGCTCGCGTGGCGGAAAATGCGACTCTTCATGTGGTTAGGCAACTCCCTCCTGAAGTCTGCGGCGGTGTCCGGCACTCGGGATTTTCTTCAATTATTGAAACACAAGAACACAGCCTGCCGTGAATACAAGCCTTTCATAACCCAAACGGGCTTGTTTACCTGTTAGGAAAACAGGCCGAATGTGGAAGTTATTCCAGTTTCGGAGAAGCATTTAGCGAGGAAAATACTCAACGAAAACGCGTGAGTAATTGCGAAAGAGGAGCGGCCCGAGCCGCTCCCCCTTACGGTTATTCGTGACTGCTTGCAGCCTCGGCCTGCCGAGCTTCGTCGCGCAGGACAGCTTTGCGGGAAAGCTTGATCTTGTTGCCTTCCTTGCCGATGCATTTGACCATGATTTGCTGGCCCTCGCGCAACTCGTCACGAACGTCGCGAATGCGCCGGTCGGCGATTTCCGAGATGTGCAACAAACCATCCGTGCCTGGGAAGATCTCGACGAAAGCACCGAAATCGACGATCCGACTGACGGTGCCGACGTAGGTTTCGCCTATCTCGGCTTCCGCGGTCAGACCTTTGATGCGGTTGACGGCAGCCTCGGCCGCTGCTCCATCGGCAGTCGCGATCGAGACCGTGCCGTCGTCCTCGACATCGATCTTCGCACCCGTTTCTTCAACGAGGGCGCGGATGACCTTGCCGCCCGGTCCGATGACGTCGCGAATCTTGTCGGGATT
Source organism: Pyrinomonadaceae bacterium (assembly GCA_036001745.1). Classification (GTDB taxonomy): domain Bacteria; phylum Acidobacteriota; class Blastocatellia; order Pyrinomonadales; family Pyrinomonadaceae; genus UBA11740. Next base: position 5,391 of record DASYTZ010000139.1, on the reverse strand, counting down.
GATCTTGATCTTGATGATGCGCGGCGCGTGCGGCGAAATAGCTGTGCGAGCTTCCGGCAGTGCCTGCTCCATCAAACCGAGGATGTAGAGGCGACCCTTCTTTGCCTGCTCCAGCGCTTCGGCCATGATCTGCGCGTTGACTCCGGCGATCTTGATATCCATTTGGAGCGCCGTAATTCCGTCGTGCGTTCCCGAGACTTTGAAGTCCATGTCGCCGTAATGATCTTCCGCACCGGCGATGTCGGTCAGAATCGCGTACTTGTTGCCTTCCATCACCAGGCCCATTGCGACACCGGCAACAGAAGATTTCAGCGGCACGCCCGCATCCATCAGCGCCAGCGAACCGCCGCAAACTGTAGCCATGGACGATGACCCGTTTGATTCAGTGATGTCCGACACGATCCGGATCGTGTACGGGAAAGTCGTGTCGTCGGGGAGCATGGCTTCGAGCGCGCGACGCGCCAAAGCGCCGTGGCCGATTTCGCGACGACCGGGACTGCCGAAGCGTCCGGTTTCGCCGACTGAATACGGCGGGAAGTTGTAGTTCAGCATGAATCGACGCTTGACCTCTCCCTTTTCGAGATCATCCATGAACTGCTCGTCTTCCTTCGTACCGAGCGTTGTCGTGACGAGCGCCTGCGTCTCACCCCGAGTGAACAGCGCTGACCCGTGCGTGCGCGGCAACCAACCAACTTCGCAGTTAATTGCGCGAATCTCTGAGAAGCGCCGGCCATCGGGACGGCGGCGATGATTAAGAATATCGTCGCGGAAAATCTTTTCCTTCAAGTGATCGAAAATCTTCTTGGCCATCTGTCGCTGCTCGGGCCGATCTTCCGGATAGCCTTCGACGACCTCCTTCTTCAGCGCATCAACCGCGGCGTAACTGGAGCGCTTCTCCTGGCCGGTAGTGTCGAGCGCCGCGCGCAAGCGCTCGGTGTAATTTCGCTCAATTTCGCCGAGCATTTCTTCGTTCAGAACGGGTGGTTCGACCGCGCGTTTCTCGATACCAAGTGCCTTGTAAAGCTCCTTTTGCCAACGACACAGGCGATTGATTTCCTTATGCGCCAGCATCAACGCCTCGACCATGATCGCTTCCGAAACTTCCTGCGCGCCGGCTTCGACCATCACGATCGCTTCTTCAGTGCCCGCGACGATTAGGTTTAGTTTCGATTCGCGAATCTCGTTGTATGTCGGATTCACGACGTAGCGTCCATCGATTAATCCGACGCGCACGCCGGCGATTGGGTTCGGAAACGGAATGTCCGAAAGGTACAGCGCGCACGACGCTCCGGTAATCGCGATCACATCCGGATTGTTATCCGGATCGGCCGAGATTACGGAGGCTACGACCTGCGTTTCGTTGCGATAACCTTCAGTGAAGAGCGGCCGGCAAGGCCGATCGATAAGGCGGCTTGTGATAACTTCCTTTTCGTTTGGCCGTCCTTCGCGCCGGAAATAGTTTCCCGGAATTCGACCTGCCGCAAAGAACGCCTCACGGTACTCAATCGTCAGCGGAAAGAAATCGATTCCTTCGCGCGGGCTTAGGGAGCCAACCGCAGCACATAACAACATTGTGTCGCCATAACGGATCACACAGGATCCGTCTGCCTGTTTAGCAACGCGACCAACTTCCACGGTGAGATCGCGATCACCGACTCTGATTGATTCTTTCAAATACTTTTTCACTGTCATTTCGTTCGTCTCCTTTTGACGAGCCTGGCAAATCCGCCAGACGCGACGTCTCATCCGCCGCGATTTGCTGTTCGACAAACTTCAGTTTGTCGTTTGTAAATTTGGCGACAAGCTGAAGCTTGTCGTACAAAAATGAAGGCGGCAGAGCCTTAGCCGTGAAGCTCTTGCCGCCTTCCGTTTTGTTGGGCTTCGCGCCGCCTGTCTTCCTCAATATCGCCGTCACGTTCGGCTCGGTCACAGGCCTTCGAAGGGCGCGCGCTTTTCCATTTCAGAGATTCGAAGATTCTCTTGTGTGTTCTATCTTTTCCGGTCAATAACTAACGACGCAGCCCCAATCGTCCCACGACTTCGTGGTACTGCTGTATGTTCGTCTGTTTCAGGTAATCGAGCAAACTTCGGCGGTGCGAGACCATCTTCAACAGCCCGCGCCGCGAATGATTGTCTTTCTTGTGCGTCTTGAAATGCTCGGTGAGCTCGTTGATGCGCTGACTTAACAGCGCGATTTGCACCTGGGGCGACCCCGTGTCGCTCTCGTGTTTCCGAAAATCTGTAACTATCTTTTCCTTCGCTTCTTTTGCTAATGCCACTGCTAAAAGATGGTCCTCCTAAACCGCAGTAAGCCGATTTGATCGTCAAACCGCAAGCATTCAAATTACGGAAGAGAAAGTAACATTCGGCTGGCTGAGTGTCCAGCCAAGCGATTCCGTTCCGCACGCCCGCTGTGCGCTCATGCGAATGTCTGATAACATCTGCCGCTCACTTATTTAGTCGTTCAAACGTGCCAAAATGCCCACAAAACCCGCGAAAATTCTGATTTTGGGCGGCGGCTTCGGGGGACTGTTTACCGCGCTCGACTTGGCAGGAGCCGGAGAAGTGACGCTCGTCAGCGACGAAGATCACTTCCTGTTTAAGCCAATGCTGTATGAGTACCTCAGCGGCGAAGTCGAGGCCTGGCACATCGCGCCGAATTATTCAGAACTGCTTGATGACGTGAAGATTGTTCGTGGCGCAGTAACGTCGATCGATCCGGACACACGATCTGTGACTATCGAGGGCCGAAGCGCGCCGCTGACGTACGATGCACTGGTGCTGACGCTCGGCGCGACGACGAATTACTGGGGCGTCGAAGGCGCTGAGGAATTCACGCTCCCATTCCGGTCAATTGCGGACGCGAACCACTTGCGACGGCGAATGACGGAAGCGCTCGATCACGTGCAGCCCGACGCTGCGCCGCAGGACACACGCGCGGCGCTGACGTTCGCCGTAGTGGGCGGAGGCGCCAGCGGTGTGGAGCTTTCGACCAAGATGGCTGATTTGCTGCGCGATGCGGTGAAGCGGCGTGCGCTGCGCGGCGAGCCTCGCGTAATCATTATCGAAATGACGGATCGCCTCGTCCCCGGAATGGGCGAAGAGATTCGTGAGTACGTCGAAAAAGAGTTGGAACGACATCGCATCGAAGTCCACACGCGCACGCGTGTTGCGCGGGTCACTCAGAATGCGCTGACGCTTGAACACGACGGCCGCGAAACTGAAATCGAAGCGGCGGGCGTCGTCTGGGTCGCGGGCGTGCGCATGAATCCAGTGATCGACAAGCTCAATATAGAAAAAGACAAACGCGGACTAATCGTCGTCGACCGTACGCTGCAAATCCGCGGACACGAGAATGCTTTCGCGCTCGGCGACATCGCTTTCTATCCCGACGTTGCTCCGACACTCGCCGGCACGGCGCAACTCGCGCTTCAAGAGGCTCACCTTTGCGCTCGCAATGTCCGCGCGTTTCTGAACGGCGAAGAACTGAAAACAAAACACTTCGTTGAACTCGGGGAAGCACTCAGTCTCGGCACACAACACGCCGCCGTTCTCTCCGCCGGCAAGGTTATGGCTGGCCCACTCGCGCGCCAGGCGCGATTTGCAATGTACACCGCGCGGCTGCCAACGTGGCACCATCGTCTGCGCGTTGGCGCGAGCTGGTTCTTTGAAGGCACTCAGCCGCGACCATTGCAGCCACTGGGCTTCTAGGTATCTTTCCGCCAAGCCCGCTGGCTAGTCGTTTTCTTTGCGTTCCTTTGCGTCTTTGCGCCTTTGCGTGAAAATACCTGCCTCATGACTGAGAACGAAGTCGCAAAACACATCGTCGATGTAGCTTTCAAAATCCACAGCGGCTATGGACCTGGTTTGCTTGAATCCGTCTACGAAGCCATCATGGCGTACGAGTTACAAAACCGAGGCCTTACAGTCACTCGACAGCAGGCAATTCCACTAGTCCACGAGGACATCCGAATGGATGTAGGCTTCCGCGCCGACTTGGTTGTTGGAAATAAGGTTGTTGTCGAGATCAAATCTATTGAGGCAGTGGCACCGGTTCATAAGAAACAGTTGCTGACTTACCTCAGACTCGCCGACAAACGTCTCGGATTACTGACCAACTTCAACGTAGAATTAATCAAGAACGGAATTTCACGCGTAGTGAATGGATTGGCGGAATGACGTTCACGCAAAGGCGCAAAGACGCAAAGGAACGCAAAGGAAGAGCGGCGCCGGCGCTCGGCGACATGTCCGCCGCGGAGTTTCGCCGCTACGGTCATGAGCTGATCGACTGGATTGCGGATTACTTCGAACACATCGATGACCTGCCCGTGCTGGCGCAGATCGAGCCCGGCGATCTGAAAACCCAACTGCCCGGATCGCCACCGGAACATGGCGAATCGATGGAAACGATTCTCGCGGACATCGACCGGCTGATTGTGCCCGCGCTCACGCACTGGAGCCATCCTTCGTTCTTCGCTTACTTTGCAACGTCAACTTCTGCCCCGGGAATTTTTGGGGAGTTGTTGAGCGCGGCTTTTGATGCGAAGTCGATGCTGTGGCGAACTTCGCCGGCCTCGACCGAACTTGAAGAGGTCACGCTTGATTGGCTACGGCAGATGATCGGGCTCGACGCAGGCATGAGCGGCATCATTTATGACACCGCTTCCGTTTCCAGCATGCACGCGATTGCCGCTGCGCGCGAAGGCGTCGAGATGCGCATCCGCGAAGAAGGCATGAGCGGCCGCAAAGATCTTCCGCTCTTGCGCGTCTACGCTTCTGAGCAAGCCCATTCATCGATCGACAAAGGCATCATCACGCTCGGCCTTGGTCAGCGCGCTCTGCGCAAGATTCCCACGGACTCTGAATTTCGCATGGATCCGAAAGCTCTGGCCGCCGCGATTGACGAAGACAAACGAAACGGATTCCTTCCCTTCTGCATTGTCGCCACCGTCGGTACCACCTCGACCTCGAGCATCGATCCGATTCCAGAGATAGTTCCGATCGGTGAAAAGCACGCTATGTGGCTGCACGTTGATGCAGCTTACGCGGGCTCAGCCGCCGTCGTTCCCGAGATGCGTCACATTCTCGATGGCTGCGAGCGCGCGGATTCGTTGGTCCTGAATCCGCACAAATGGCTCTTCACGCCTTTCGATCTTTCAGTGCTCTATTGCCGTCACATGGATTTGTTGCGGCGCGCGTTCTCGCTCGTACCTGAATACCTGCGCACGCCAGAGCAGGACAAAGTACGCAGTGGATCGGATTACGGCGTACAGCTCGGCCGCCGTTTTCGGGCGCTGAAACTTTGGATGATCATTCGCTACTTCGGGCATGAAGGCCTCGCCGCGCGCATTCGCGAACACATGCGCCTGGCGAAGCTGTTCGCGTCATGGG